>CAZAXX010000017.1:10169-36713 GCA_964489265.1 uncultured Coxiellaceae bacterium | reverse complement strand
TCTTTAAGTAAACGATGAAAATTAGGCATTTGCATCACAACACCAATCGAACCAATAATTGCAAAAGGTGCTGCCAGAATTTTATTACCAATGCATGCCATCATATAACCACCACTGGCAGCGACTTTGTCCACAATAATGGTGAGTGGAATTTGTTTTTGTCGAAAACGCTCTAATTGTGATGCGGCAAGTCCATACGCATGTACCATTCCACCAGCACTTTCCAGTTTAACAACCACTTCGTCGTTGGTCGTTGCAATTCCTAGAATTGCTGTGACTTCTTCACGCAAAGAAGACACGGCAGACGCTTTAATGTCGCCATTAAAATTCAAAATAAAAATATTTTTTTGTGGCGCTTTTTCTTCTGCTTTTTGTTTGGCTTTGTCTGCTTTTTTTTGTTCTTTGTTAAATTTTTTCAATTCATCTTTCGATAAGATAGTTTCCAGCAAAACCATTTTTGTATCTTGATATTTTTCATTGAGATTTTTTATGCTGATGCGACCACGGGGTTTTCCTTTGCCACGACCGAAAATGGCAAGGATGCCGATGAGTAAAACTAAAATAAGTATGACTAAGATGATTGCTTTGGCGGAAAATAATAGCAATTGGGTTAGTGTGGATATGAACATAATGCTCCTATTGTAATATTAAGGATTTGTCATCCTGAACGTAGTGAAGGATGACCGTCATCTCGGTTTAATCAAAATCAACGACTGCGATTGTGATTTATTCTTAAAATCAACAGTAAATTCTTTGACTACATAATTATTCGGCAAGTGATTAAACACTAATTTTGGTGTCAGCGTGACTTGCGATTTTTTACGTTTAAATAACCAACTATAGGTGCGTGGCACGACTTCAACTGAGCCAACCCAAAGTGGTTGCTTGGAATCTTTAATAATAATATTTGAATTCCAAAAACGCAGTGCTATTAATTTTTTATCACCATTGGTCGGTTTTACTAACACTAGCACCGGATCTTTATCGAGATAAAGTGGCGACACCAACGGCAAGTGTTCACTGCTATTCACATCGGAAATACGATGTAAGATGCTCGCGATGTCAATATCAGGCGGAATTTCCCAACCATTTTGTAACAAAATATTTTCTATGTCAGTCAAATTTGCAATCCATTGGACATTGAGTAGTTGGCCAGTTAATCCGAAACGATTGATGCGATCGCGCGGTAAATGTTCGCCATGCTGACTCCACCAGGCATCTTCGGTGATGGTGTAGGTAGGCCAATCTAATTGCTGATAGTTTTGTTGTAAGCGATCAAAATGTCGATAAGCGTAAACAGAATAACTGATCGAAAGCGCTAATAAAGTCGTAATAATAATTCCGGTTGGCGATAATTTTTTTTCTTCTTGGCGATTGTAGGAAAGTCCAATCAACATAAAGACGGCAGTCCCAAGTAACCAACCACCTACGACATCGGTAAACCAATGCACACCCAGATACAATCGAGAAAAACTCACCAGAAAAATCAGCAAGCCGACAAAATAATAAATCAGACGACGTGATCTGATATTCAGCGATTTCAGTAGCAGGAATGTGAGGCCTAAATAAAATGCTACGGTCAATGTTGTATGACCACTTGGGAACGAAAAACTTTCTGAGCTTTGTGCGAGCCCCCAAGGACGTGCTGAGTGCGCAATATGTTTGAGAACTTCAATGCCGCCTCCTGCGATAATACCAAGCAACAGCACATGCCAGGCTGTGCGCCAATGTTTGGTATAGGCAAACCAGCCAAACAACGCTAAAACCAATGGCAGCAACACTTGTTTCTCGCCGAGAAAAGTGATCGACAACATGATGTTGTCCCACAACGGCGTTCGCAAACTGCGAAATAAATGGAAGAAAATATTATTAACAAAAAGAGTGGATGAACCATGCCAATAGATATAGAGCGCTAAATACAGTAGTACACAGCTAATCGCGAGAAAATAAAAAGCCAGAATTAATTGGCCATGCGTTTTTTTGGGGTTGTAATGTCGCAGTGATTTGGTAATAAAATTAAAATACTGCGATTCGCACATTTTATCCCAAAGATTGGTGAGCATTTGATTAATTTGTTTGCCAATGAGTTTCACGATGCGATGGATTAACCAGACACAAAGCATGGCGCCAAGCAAAATCGCAAGCAATGTCATGATGACATGGATTGCAACATCGGGCGGCAATTCGAGTGATGCAGCGCCTAATAAAATTCCTGGCAACATATACGCAGGTGCCCAAGCGATAGCAGATAAAACGTTTGCAATCGTGAAGCTAAGTGGTGACATACCCAGCATGCCAGCAACCAGCGGAACCAGCGCGCGCACAGGCCCAACGAAACGTCCGATGAACACACTCATCCAGCCATGCTTACGAAAAAAATGTTCGCCATTTTCTAATAAACTGGGATGCGTGCGGAACGGCCACAGATAGGGTAAACGATAATTGAATTTACGACCAATCCAATAACTGATGCCATCACCCGCGATGGCGCCGAGAATAGCCCAAAAAATAGTTTGCCATAAAGGAATAACGCCGACACCGGCCAGGGTTCCAATGGCGGTCATCATGACGGTGCCTGGGATAATTGTGCCGATGATTGCAACTGATTCCGCTGCAGAAATGCCAAATGTTGCAAGTCCTGCAAGGTGAGGGTGATTGTTGATCCATTGTAAAATTGGGCTTAGCGCATCTGACATAAGTTTTGCTGTGTATTCCCTTAGTCTTAAATTATTTTGTAGGGGCGGACCCCTACAAACCAACACAAAGGTCCATCGTCTCTACGATACATCCTCACCTGCCGCCTGTCGATCGGCATGATATGACGAACGCACGAGCGGACCACTGGCGACATTCTTAAATCCAATTTCTTCTGCAAAGCGCGCTAATTCTTTAAAGTGTTCTGGCGTGATATAACGCACCACAGGAATATGAAATTTGCTAGGTTGCAAATATTGTCCCAGCGTTAACATATCAACATCATGCTGACGCAAGTCGCGCAGCGTTTGCAAAATTTCTTCATCAGTTTCGCCTAGACCCAGCATTAATCCTGATTTGGTTGGAATAGCGGGGTAGCGTTCTTTGAATTTTTTTAGTAATTGTAATGAATGCAGATAATCTGATCCAGGGCGTGCCTGTTTATACAAGCGCGGCACGGTTTCTATATTGTGATTGAAAACATCCGGTAATTCTTTGCCGGTTTCATCCAAGGCAATATCCATGCGTCCACGATAATCAGGAACCAGCACTTCGATTTTAATGTGCGGATTTTTTTCCCGAATGGCTTTCAAACAAGCCGTAAAATGACTCGCGCCACCATCACGTAAATCATCACGATCAACGGATGTGATAACGATGTAACGCAAATTCATTTGCGCAATTGTGTTTGCAAGGTTGATCGGTTCATTGGGATCGAGTGGATCCGGTCGGCCGTGGGCAACATCACAAAAACTGCAGCGTCGGGTGCATTTGTCACCCATAATCATAAACGTTGCTGTTCCATGACTAAAACATTCAGGCAAATTCGGACAGGATGCTTCTTCGCATACCGTGACCAAGCGATTTTCTCGCAAAATTTGTTTTAAATTGGCAACCGCAGGTGTCGAGGGAATTCGAATGCGTATCCAGTCAGGTTTACGCAGCGGATCGACGGTAGGCTCAATTTTAATGGGAATACGTGCTAGTTTTTCTGCACCACGTTGTTTTTGATTTGGAGGTGTTTTTTCTTGCATATTAATTCCTGAGTTTATCCCTAGCCAAGTACAAGTTGGGTAGTATAGCCTAAATTAGAAATTAAATAATCTATTAGCTTATCTTCTATCGCTTTTATCTCGATTTCAGGCTGAAAATCAGCGATTTGCGTCATTTCCAACTGTGTATAACCGCATGGGTTGATACGCAGAAATGGCTCAAGGTCCATCCGGACATTTAATGCCAGACCATGATAGGCTGCGCCACGGCGAATTCTTAAACCGACGGAGCAAATTTTTTTGTTTTCTACATAGACGCCTGGCGCTTCCCGTTTCGCATGGGCGGTTATTTGATAGTCGGATAATAGTTGAATGACTGCGTTTTCGAGGACATTCACCATCTCGCGCACGTTCAATTTTTTACGTCGTAAATCAACTAACGTATAAGCCATCAATTGTCCTGGACCGTGGTATGTTATTTGCCCGCCGCGATCCACTTGGATGACTGGAATATTGCCTGGGTCAAGTAAATGCTCGGGCTTACCATTTTGCCCTTGCGTAAAAACAGGATTGTGTTCGCATAACCAAATTTCATCGGGCGTGAATTCATTACGTGTTTGGGTAAATTGCCGCATGGCGTCCCAGCAAGCTTGGTAATCTTGTTGACCTAACAAACGGACGATGACATGGTTTGAATCTGTCATTATAACGCCATCAAAACATGCGGGCTTGCGCTGAGCTCGCGGTAGATTGCGTCCAGCTGATCCTTGCTTTCTGCAGTGATCGTGATTGAAAGTGCCAGGTATTTGCCGTCTTTGCTCGGGCGACTGCGGATAGCGTCTTCGCGTAACTCGGTGATATGTTTTCGAATAAGCGTGATTGCTTCTAATTCGAATTGATCAGAAGCCAAGCCAAATACTTTGATGACGAAGTCACAGGGAAAATGGAGTGGAGACTCTTTGTTTTCTTCGGTTGTCATAGGGTTTTCGCATTGTCTCCAGTATGGCGATGCCAGCGACTGCTGGCATTTAACAAGGTCTAGCCATTATTCGCTTTTTCATTCGAATGGGAAAATAATTTATTTAAACTAAAATTGAGTGAATCCGTCATGCTACGCCAGATGCCACCTTTTACATCATTATCCAGAGCGACTAATGGCTGCGATGAGAGGACTTGGCCATTCAGAGTAATGTTTAAAGTACCGCAAGCTTGCCCTTTCACAACGGGTGCATTAACAGGATCATTGAGTTGTATTTTAGCCTGAATATTTTTGTATTGTCCGGCTGGCATGGTGACGTATAAATCACGGGCAAGTCCGAGAGCGACTTGTTTATTTTCACCTTTCCAAACGCGCACATCGGTTAATTTGGTGGAGCCGTTATATAACTTATGTGTTTCATAAAAACGGAAACCGTAGGTTAATAGACGAATTGAATCTTCTGTGCGTGCTTTATCGCTCGGCTCGCCCATGACAACGCTAATGAGACGTGTGCCATCTTTGATAGCAGAAGAGACCAAGCAATAGCCAGCTTCATTCGTGTGGCCGGTCTTTAAGCCATCGGCATATTGGAATTGCCACAATAGACGATTGCGGTTGGGTTGACGAATATTGTTGTAGCTAAACCATTTTTCAGAGTAAAGGCGATAATCTTCCGGGAAATTTTGAACAATGGCTTGTGCCAATAACGCAAGATCATGGGCTGTTGAATAATGACCGGGATTTGGCAAACCATTACTATCGACAAAATGACTGTCTTTCATGCCAATCAATTTAGCTTGCGCGTTCATCAAACCGGCAAACGCATCTTCGGTGCCGCCTAAGTATTCTGCCATGGCAACACTGGCATCATTACCGGAAGCGACCACAATACCTTGTAATAAAGAGCGAATGGGCACTTCATCATTTACTTTAAGAAACATGCGGGAACCGCCGGTTTTCCAGGCTTTTTCGCTAATTCTGACTTTATCATCCAAATGGATGGTGCCGTATTTGATAGCATTTGAAATGACGTACATCGTCATCAGTTTGGTTAAACTAGCCGGTGCCATGCGTTCATTGGAGGCTTTTTCTGCGATAATTTTACCGCTATTGGCATCCATCAGAATAAAACCACGGGCATCCAGATTAGGTGTTGTGGGTGTAATCACAGGCTGTGGTTGCGTTGGGATTGGAATGACTGGATTCGCAATGGACTGATTGCAAAATGCACCCGAAATGACAAGCGCCAGGATTAAATTTACGAATTTGGATGGGGTTCGCTCGCGAAACATAGGTATCCCTAAAAAAGTGATTACAAAAGTACTGAGGCCAAGTTTAGCATAATTATCTGGCGAGAAAAGAGGGCGTTTCACACTAAGCTGGGTTTTTATGTGAAATTATTCAATAATTTCTTGACTTGGATAATTTACGATGCATTATATTAACCATCGTAATTAGTTTGTTTAGACTGATTGTGATGGGTAGGTTCTCCGTAAATCCAGCATCCCATTCTGGGAGGGTTGGCAATCCACAGTTTCGAGAAAGTGTTTTTCTGGCAAAGATAAATTCGCTAGTCATTTTTCAACACGCTTATTGGATAGATATGGAAAACACTATCAAACACTTTATTAATTTAATGATCAAGGAGTTTAACAATGTCTTTTTACCGTACCTTTATTGCTGCGATTGCTGCTATGGGTTTAGCGACAGCTGTATTTGCTGAAGATACCAATGCAACCACCCAAGCGCCAGCTGCTGAAGCAACCCAAGCTGCTGCTCCTACCACTGCTGATGCAAGTGCAACTGTTGAAAAAGTAAATATCAACAAAGCAACTGCAAAAGAACTTGCTAAAGTGAAAGGCTTGAGCGCGAACAAAGCGAAAGCGATTGTTGCTTTCCGTAAAAAACATGGTGATTTCAAATCCGTTGAAGATTTAAAAGAAGTGAAAGGCTTCAAAAAAATGGATGAAAAAACCATGCAAGAAATCGCAGATCAATTAACTGTTGGTTAATTTTCTGTGTGACTCAAAAAAGGACGCGAATTGGCGTCCTTTTTTGTCATCCTGAACCAACCCTTTGTCATCCTGAACGAAGGGTTGGTTCAGGATGACACGAATCCGCGAGGTTCATTAATATGTCTTATAGCCCTCTGATTATCACATCCAGCAATAAAACCTATTCAGTCGAATTCGTTTCCCAATATAACGAACTGTTAACTGAACTCATGACGATCAAAAATCCGTTGGTCGTAATTGATCGCAAAATCTTAGAAATATTTCCCGAGTTCGGCGACAGATTTAGCAAGTTATACAGTATGGATGCGACGGAACAAAATAAATCGCTGGCTGGCGTGGAAGCGATATTGGAATTTTTTCAATCCGTAGATGCGACGAGATCAAGTACCGTGATTGGTATTGGGGGTGGAACACTGGGCGATACGGTTTCCTTTGCGGCGCATATTTTTTATCGTGGTTTAAATTTAGTATTAGTGCCAACAACCTTGTTATCCATGTGTGATAGTTGTATTGGCGGAAAATGTGGTGTGAATTTTAACGGTTACAAAAATCAAATTGGTGCGATTCATCCGCCTGAAAAAGTGCTTATTTGGCCGGAATTTTTAAATTCGTTATCGGCTGCGGATCTTCGTTCGGGTTATGGTGAAATTCTTAAATATAAATTGTTAAGTGGTGATGAAGATTATACGCAATTTAAATTGAAACTCGCGCAACATGGAATGACTCATTTGAATGTGCTGCCAGATATTTATCATGGCCTGTGCGTTAAGAAAAAATTGATTGAAGAAGATGAATTTGATGTGGGTGTTCGTCATTTGCTAAATTACGGGCATACCTTTGGTCATGCGTTAGAGCGTGCGACGGAAAATGCAATTCCACATGGTGTAGCTGTCGCGCGGGGAATTGATATAGCGAATTTTATTGCATGGCAGCGTGGATTATTGAGTAGAGAATTATTTGAAGATGTTCATTTGCTGGTAGAAAAATATTTTAGTTGGGATTTTGGTGACGCTGTGACGGGCGAAGAATTGATTTCAAATATCAAGCGAGATAAAAAAATGGTAGCTGGATCCTGCGGAGAAGTTGCGGGATTGAAGATGGTTTTGCTGGAAGAGATAGGGAAACTTAAGATCGAGTCAATTTTGTTGGATGAGTTATTGACTATAAGCCAAACGACTATGTAATATTCCGCGCATTACAATATCGATTGATGTGGAATTTTATGAGTTTATGTCGTTGTTTGAAGTTATTATTTGGCACAGCCGCTTCGGCGCAGAGACAATCCAATATCAACAAAGGTAACAATGCAACTCAAGTTGAAAGTGCACAACTCATTTCGAAGAAAAATCCAGAAGCTGAAGAAAAGAATTCCAGTCCCATTCATATCGTACTTGATATTGATCAAGTCTTAGCTAATCCATTTCCAAAGTTAAACCTTCAAACGGTTTTAGAAGAGAATCCTTATCTCAAAGATTTTGCAGATAAGAATTTACTAATCAACGCAATTTTTCCGCACATGATACATCCTGGGGTAATTGAGTTTATTCAATGGATTTTCAAAATACCTAACGTAAAAGTATCTTTTTTTAGTGCCCATATGGAAGCGAGAAATACTGAACTTGTTAAACAATTGTTAATTCTGGCACTTGGAAAAGATTACGATATAATTAAAGATAATGTAGGCGTGTTTTCAAAAAAAGATATAGTGATTTGCAAAGAAGGGTCAAAACAATTTAATTTAGACTATGGCGAATTAAAGAAAGACTTAAGAAAAGTTCTTAACACGGATAATTTAGATAATGTAATTTTGATAGATGATGATCCATCATATATTTTTTCTGGCCAAGAAAGAAATGTCATGGTTGTACCGGCTGTTTACGATTCACCGTTTTACGATTTTAATAGGGATGCCAAGGAGTTTCCCAATGATATGGGCAGGCATATGTTATCCATGAATCGCATATTTTGTATTGTCGAAATGTTGAAGAGAATATTAGACGCAAAAAATAATTGTTTAGCCGATAATTTATTAAGCTTTCAATACAAGTCCAATCCGGATGGCACCTATGTACTCAATAGAGAAATATTCAAGGAGCATCAATTTTATTTGGACGGATTACGTGAATTACAAAAAATCAATCCAAAGTTAGAGTTCTATGGTGGGGAGCTTGCGAAAGAATATTTTAAAAAGGCTAGTGCGTGTCCTCAGGAATCAGCTAGATGCATGCTCACCCGCTAAATTTTATGGGGTGAACTCGAAGACCCTACGTCCTGCGGCTTGTCCGCAGGATCCAGAGTGGCTTTATTAGTCTCCTGGATCCTGCGGACAAGCCGCAGGACGAGTCTGAGTATTACAAATGCTTTGATAGTTTTTTAGTGTATTAATTTTGTTTCATTTGCCAATGCTTTAGGAATTAACCAGATGCCAGCCTCAGCCGCTGATTTTTGAAAATAAATATCTTGGGCATGGCTTGTTATCAGATACCGATTATTACTATTAATTTTTTCAAGAAACATAAGACCGTTGCCTGTGTTATCTGCTAATTCATAATCAACTAAGCAAGTCGCTGAAGAAGCAAGTTCTTTATTTTTTTCAATCCAATCTAGGGCTTTGTTATATGTAGAAAATAATTTTGGCGTCATTCCTATCTCAGCTATTCGCTGTTCCCAGTATACTAACATTGAAAAATCATCGTCGATTACCAGGATAGGGGATGATTTTTCAATTCTAATAAAAGTTGAGAACCAGGTGATGTTATCAGCTTTTGGGAAAATCAGTTTTACTTGAGTTCCGTTTATTGAAGTTAATAAAATATCTCCTCCTATTTCATTCATGTAGTGCTGGGCACTTGAAAGGCCAAGACCTTTCCCGTGATGTTTTAAACTCAAACCATTTAAGACATCAAGTATTTTTTCAGATGGGATACCTATACCATTATCTTCTATGAGTAAATGAATATTATTTTGGAGTAATTGAAGATTTATTTTTATGATTCCATTTTTTGTTTCAGATAAGGCTTCATATGCATTGTTTAATAAATTAGATAGTAGCCGTTTGACTTCATTAGGAGCTGCTAAAATCCAAGTAGTCTTTGCTTCAGGAGTAACTGTAAATATAAGTTTGCAGGTGCTTTGATGCCACTCAATGCGTTTTTGAGATAAAATCATTTCGATAATTATAAATAATAAAATAGGCCGCGCTAAGTTACCATCGTCTTTTGGAATAGATGAAGATGAGGCACTTAAATCATAAATGGGATTTCGATAACGTTCTAATACATTATTTGCAATATCTCGAATGCTTTGAATGCCATTGGTTATAATCAATAAATCCCTACTACACACTTTTTGTGTGAGCATGCTAATGCTTATTTCCATTGCTGCTAATGGGGAATAGATATCATGAGCCAATCGCGCTGAAAGATGGCCAAGTTCAATTGCAGCTATATTTTTTTCATGATCTGTTGCGGTTTTTAATAGTGCTAAAATTTTCTCTTCTAATAACTTTAATTCGATAGGTAAATTCTTATCGATGCTAGTTTTTTTTGGTGCATTATTTGATACTAGATCAATGAATCGATTAACTGGATTAATAAATAATTGTTCAGGAATTTTTTTTGCAAGAGGATATAAGATACTTAGTATTGAGATTATAAATATAGTGAGTAAGATTAGTCTTAAGAGTAAATCATAAATTAATGTCTTATCAGACAGAATATTTCCGGTAATTTTGAAAAAACCAAATTGATAACCGGCTATATCATTGATGTGGTAATCGTAAGTCCAAATAAATGGAAAGTGCCAAGTGATAGAAGTATTTTTTGGTATACCATGACGCATCCACTCAATTTTGAAAGTTGAATGTCTATCATTGAAACTTTCAATTTTTAATTTTATTGTGTCAAGATTATTAATAATTGCTTGGTCAATTGCAAAATCTTCAATTGGTTTAATTTCTTCATCTATCCGTGAGCGGAGCTGATTTACACTTATCGACAAATCATAAAGGGTTAGGCCAAGAATGATAATCATAAAAGCAGTACAACAAAAAAGTATCCTGTTTCCAATTACTTTTTTTATTTGTGTTGCTAATGAAATTGTTTTATATGCAATCTTGTTGCTTTTTTTATTTAATTTTATCAAAGTAAATTTCATTTTTATTTTCTAACTTGTAAACAATATAATATTGAGGTCTATACCAGTTCGGGTTGTGTTTTAATGTATATAGTAAACTATTTAATATGGCCTGTTTCTTTGGTTCTGATTTGTATCTTGATCCATGTTGAAGAAATGCTTGTACAAAAGACATGACAGCTTGATAGGTAACAAAACTGATTTTATCTTTAGGAGGCATATGGTAAATTTTTTGAAAATTATCTAAAAAGAATTTGTAATCTTTAGTGTCATCACCGCCTGATAGTGTGTCTATCCGAAAAGCTTCATATTTCCCCGTGATTTTTTGAGGGGATAGGTTGTTACCCCAATTATCTGTTGATGTGATAAATATAGGTTTGTATTGAAGGTGCGCAGCAATTCTATTCATTAAATCAATTGCTGAATCGTAACCAATGGACATAACAACAATTACATCGTCTTTTTTATAGCCGGACATAAATTTCGAAATATCGAGTTCATCCATATCATCAGATAAAAATTTACGCTCGATGACAGTTTTACCTTGAAAAAGTTTTTTATATCTTACTGCCAATAAATCAGCAAAATCGACGCTTTCTTTGCTTTCTGCGGCAACAGTAATAAATAAATTAGAATTTGCATAATGCTGATGAATGAAGTTAATAATTGTTGTTACTGCTTGATTGTCAGGCATTCCCAAACTATAAAATCCGGGCGGTAGGGATTCGATAGCTGGATCGGTTGCTGAGATGGATAGAATAACTTGATCGCCAAAAAATGCCTTTGACATGAGAAAATCATTGGACGTGCTTAATCCCATAATAACATCTGGTTTCCATGCTTTGGAATTTGAGGCTTGTTGAATAGTACTTGCAAGATCATTTCCATGAAAGAAGTTTTTAGCTGTAATAAAGATCCCTTTGCTAGCGGCAACAGTAATAGCAGTATTAACGCCAGCCAAGTAAGAATCTACAAATTGCTGAGAATTGTCATTGCGTGAAGGATCTGGCTTCGGATTATCAAAAATGGCTAACCGAATATTATTTAGGGGTTTTGTGTAACAAGATGTATTTGTGATAATAAAAATAATAAATACACTTATAGCTAGTTTAATAATTTTTAGCATTTTGCAATTACCCGATTTTTTCTGTTTTTTTCAATCAAATAAAATCCAAGAATCGCAATGCTATAAATTAAATAAATAATCATTTGTTCTCGTTTGATATCGCTGAATACAAATTCTTGCAAGATACAAGTAACAATTGGGCATAAACTATTAATGATCGCGTGTTGTTCAGAGGTTATTTTTTCCAATGCTTTTTGTGAAAAATAAAGAGGTATAATTAAGCTAAAAAATGCTAACAATGCTAAGTAAGTTAAGTTGCTATAAGTGAAGTAATTTTCAAAACTATGCCTTGGTACAACCAGAACTAATATAAAAATTGATAGATAAAAACGAACTGCTAAGACTTGAGTAGCTGACAATGTTGCATTTTTAGCGAGTGACTGACTTTGTTTAAAATAAATGAAAGAAGATGTGCCTCCTAAGAGTGCAAGTACTATACCGCTTGACGTTGTATATGTAAAAGATGACTTAAGTTCAAAAGAGATATTTACTAAAATTAAAAACACTAAGCATAAAGCAAAGTACAATTTACTTCGATTGTTTTTTGGATTCTGAAATGCTAATAGCATAAATCCTAAGGCTCCAAGCCATGCAAAGTAAATGAAATTAAAAAGTGAAGCTCCAATTTTACCTGGTCCTACCATAGTTGTTCCCCACATGAAGAGAACAATGAGCATGACTGAAAACCATTGTCTTGTATTCTTGAAGCAGTCTTTATAGATTTTTTTTAAATGAAGTCTATTTATTAAGTTAAAATATATTGTAGCTATGCTGGCTGTGATTAATAATGAAAAAAGAGGTGGTATACTCACATCTAATTTTTGAATGATGACTAAAGCAATGCTGAAAATAAATACGTATAAAAAGCTGTAAATCATTTTAAAATTTCCTGTTTGGCTATCATTGTCCAATAATATTTTTCTTTTCCATTGATCACTTTCGATGGATGGAAATATTGCTCCCACTTATCATAATTATATTCCCAGTGTTCTTTTCCAATTCCAAAAAATGGAATTTCTTCTCCACGAGATACTTTTAATAATAAATTTCCAACCTTATCGAATGCATCATCATTCAGTTTTAGAAAATCATTTTTATCTGATTCGCTCATCACAATGAAATACATTGTTGAGTTACTTTTGTCTTTTACTAAAAAGCTTCCATGGCTATCAATCAAATAAAATTCTTTCATATTTATCAATGTGCCTTGGCTAAAGAAAAAATCAATAAAAATTGGATCTGATACTGGTGATTTTTTTGAGGTTTCTAAGTGAGAAATTAGACTTTTGGTAAGTTCATAAAAGTATTGATAGCTTAACTCTGAAATGTTTTTTTGTAAATTTTCTGAAACTTTTTGATCTTTAACAATAAATTTATCGATTAGACCGTTGTTAAATGCATCCAATGCTTCTGTTACGCTTGTTTGGCCTGTCAAGAGTATCTTTTTAAATGGTGTATTTTTAAATTTTTCGCATATCTCTAAACCGTTCATGTTTGGCATATTATTATCAATTACTAATATCGCAATTTCATTTTTGAGGTGTGCTGTGTTAGCTAATTTAGTAATTTCAGCAATATTAATATCAATAGGTAAGTGATTGCGTGTGTCATATATATCACTTTCTGTGAATTCTCGAGTAAAGTTTATTTTGGAACTGGGAGGTTGATAATTATCAAGAAAGGCAACAGCTTCCTGAGGATTGGTAAATGAAAGATATGAATATTCATTCTCAAATAAATTATTTGCGGCATCTAAAAATAGTTTGTCATCATCAATCCAGCAAATTGTTGGAGGAGAATAAAACAAAGGGAGTTTTTTCATAATGTTAATCTCAAATATTATTTTAGTTCTAATTTGTATTGAATTATTACGCCAATAATTTTTAATTCTGACGTTAATTTTGATATTCCTAGGCCAGGAACTAAAGATTTTAAATATATCTCATCAATCTCCGTTATGTATTCCCTGATTGAGGTAATATAGTTTTTCATATTTGCAACGATAACATGATCATTATTTTCAGCTTCAAATTCAGTCTCTATAATCAGTATGCCTCCTTTAGGAAAATGTTCTAATTCTTGTTTTTCCATGCGAACAGCGAATGCACTGTCGCTGACTTCTTTTTCGGTCATGACCCAATGATTGATTTTGTCATGATCGAGTGAAGAGTAATGAATGCATTCCTGCCAGGAAAGTAGTGGAACCTTATAAATTTTATTTTTTGAGTTATTGGTTTGATAAGATGCACCGCAAATAAATTCATCGAGTGAAATTGAAAAATACCTAGCAATTGGTAGCAAGGTGGCAATTGTCGGGTTTGCGTGTTCATTATTGCGAATCCTTTTGATTGTTGCCGCAGGAACGTCAATACATCTAGCCAATTCACTAGAAGTGAGTCTAGCTTTCGACATGAGCATGTTCAGATTTTCACTTATATGTTTCAGCATGTTTGAGTCTTTGATTGAAAAGAAGCGGATTATATGTGGGCTAAATTCGATAGTAAATGAATTTATTGAAAAATATCTACGAAAGATGCTTGTCATTTTTTGTCGAAACGATTATATATGAACGAAACAGCTATATATTATCTTTACAATACTTAACTCTGCTGGATATTTCCGTCATCCTGAATGAAGTGAAGGATCTTCAGATAGATATGAGGAGATCCTTCACTTCGTTCAGGATGACAAATCCAGCTCTAATAATTCTCAATATGGGATACAAAATAGGGAATAAAAATGATAAAGCACAATTGTTTTTGGCATTCATATTTTACAATTCAACTGCAAGATGCAAAATGTAATGAACGGTTAGATGAAGATAGCAAAGATGAGAGATTATTATGCATACCAGACGGAGAAGAAAAAATATTGGAGTTATAGTGCGATAGAAGTTTGTTAACTAGGATACCACCCCTGCATGACGCATAAAAATGTAGGGGAAACTAATATATTTGCTCAATGCCTGCAAAAACTATTTACCTTTTATATTCCACCTCAAGCCTACGAACATCATCAATCTCCACAAACACCAGCGTTTCATCATCACTCGCCTTCAATAATTCATCATGTCCAAGACCCAGCACATACCGAATAGCTTCTTTTTCTTTTTGAGGCAGAATATCTTGCGGAAGTTTTAACAACGTATTGACCCAATTGATAAATAGTTCTTCATCCTGAGGTTGGAGTTTACTCGTTAATTCTTTATAACCTTCTCGTTGGGTTGATATAACCATTCGATGAAAACTAGCGGCGCCACAGCCCACCGCATTGCTAAATTTATTGATTAAATTTGAATAGAGGAAAACCATTCTTCTCGAGAAATCATCGGAGCCACTGGAAATCAGAGCTTGATAGAGCGTGTTACTTAGTTTGTTACTGCAAACGAAAAAAACCAATTGGATAGAAACTGCAGTCACCGGCGCTAGACCAACACTGATAGCCCGGACTGCATTGGCGGCAAAAAAGGCGGCACGCATAAAATAGGGTGTGGCTGTTTGAGTTTTGCTTGCGACAAGAGTGGAGGTTTGGTTCACGGTCTGATCTATATTAAGTTGCTTCAATAATTTGTCTCTGAATTCACCGATTTTTTCCACAAGCGCTTGCACATCTTTTTGCGGAATAATTGCAATCACTTCATCTTCGAGTGGGATTTGATAAAGAAATTCTAATAATTCGTTGAACAAGGCAACTCGACGCGCAACAGAAAGCTCAGAGATATCTTCTACATTAAGCAAGCGCATACATTCTTTATAAAGCATGCTTCCGGAGGTAATTAAGCCGCCGCCAGGCGATAAAACCCAATATTGATTGTGGATATAGGTTGCAACAAATAACAGTGTCGCAAGACGGATATCCATTTCTTTTCTATCGGTTGCAACGTATTCACCAACATGACAAAACTTATGAACTAATTGGATAAATTGTTTCGTTGCATGGCGATCAGGATTATCGAACCACCGTTTATCTTCCTCTTCTTTATACTCAGCTAGCAAGTCATCAAAATATCCCTTCAATACCTCATTATCAGGAATGGAGGATTTAAGAGAACTTAAATTGGTGTCCCATTTCACAATATTTTTTAATAGCATTCGCGTAAAATTCAGTAAGTCTTTTTTATTCCAAAAACGTTCCGGTAGCTCTTTTGCTGTTTGAAGGTATTCGTAAAACGCATATAAATCCATTAAACGTTGTTCGCTATCAAAAGAATTGAGAGACAGATCATCCATTGCTTCTGATAAACCGGAAATTTCAAGATCAATTCCTAGAACGAGAAGACCTCTTGCAACTTCAGGTTTAACATCAGGCCATGTGCATCGACGCAGAAGTTCAAGAAAAGCTTGGCTTGCGTCATCTTCAGCAGAATAGGTTGGAATTTTATTGGCAAGCAAAGCCAGTGTTTCGCTCGGTATAGGATTATAGGGCATAACACTTCCTTGTTGAAAGATTCCTTATTGAAGCGTAACACGGAGAGTCTTAAGAAAATCTTAATAAGGTTATTTTTGTGCATTTTGGTAGGGGCGGACCTATGTGTCCGCCTTGAATTTACAGTGAAAGTTGCTAGGCGGACACACCCTTCGAGACAGCGCTTCGCGCTTCCTCAGGGTCCGCCCCTGCGGGAAATTATATTCAAGAAATTTTTCGAGCGGGTACACCAACGTAGACACCAGGTTCATGGATATCATCTACCACCACCGCACCAGCGCCGATAGTGACATTCGAACAAATCATAATGTTGTCAATCACCGTGGCGTCTGTTCCTAGCATGACATAATCACCAATCTGAGACTTGCCTGCGACGACAGAATTCACTGAGATATGACAGTGTTTGCCGATCACGACATCATGTTCAATGATGGCGTGCGTATTGATAATCGTATTTTCACCGATGCTTGCATTAGGCCCGATATGTGCACCATGCGCGACAAGCACACCTGCGCCAATGTTTGCGTTTATACCAACATAAGCATGATTCGAAATCAAAGCGATTATTTTTTTTGGATCAAGTGTCGCAAATTTTTTTGCACGTTGTTGATTATCACCGATCGCTGCAATGTAATAAGCATCTTCTTGCTCATTAAATTGAGTCAGTACATCGAACCCAAATAATTTTTCATTTTCTCTAGCATTCTCGTCAATAAATATGAGACGAGACATACGATTAGCGAGTGCAACATCTGCCAGGCTGCGTGCATGTCCGCCGCAGCCGAAGATGACTAAGAGTTTATTCGTGTCTAGTTTGTTATGCATGGCTGGACCGTGAAATCACTTAAGAGATTGATATATTCATCCGCAACTAAATTCCAACTACGTTGTTTGAATTTTTGATAGAGCGGGGCTTGAAGTTTAAATAATTCCTCATGATTTTTGACAGCCCATTCAATTTTGTTGACCATGTCAGTCAGGTCGTAAGGATCGAACAGCATTTGTTTACATAATTCAGGATCATCAATTTCTGCCTTGACCATGGGGATGTTGCTCATGACGGAAGGTGTGCCAACGGAATAGGCTTCGGTGAATGTGAATGGGAAGCCACCTTCGAATAATGTGGGATTGACGGCACAAACAGCTAAGTGATTGAGCGCGGTTAAGACTTCGCCTGGGACATCGTAGAGTGAAATGATGTCGAATTGGAGGCGTTTGTTGATGATGTAATTATAAAGATTTGGATCGGCTTTGATGTCGCCGGTGACGATTAATTTGATGTTGACGAAACGTTCTCTCAGGAGGATTTCGTAGGCTTGGATCAAATTTAGAAAATTTTTGTAGGGTCGGACTTGTGATGAGTAAAATAGGAAGCGCATTTCACTTAAATTGTAATTAGCTAAGTAGGGATGTTCTTGTAACATACAGTGTTGATATCTATGCAAAACCTGCATGGCTTGATCGCGCTGGATATTTCCTGATTTTTTTGCAGCGTCTCGATCACTTAAATCAATTGCTCCGTGAGGAATGACAGTCACGTTTTTTGGTTCTACGGAAAATGCTTCGACTAAATGTTTTTGCTTAACATGCTCGCTGTAACAAATGAAATGATCAGCGACAGCAATCGTTTCAGCGATTTTCTCATAAGTGATTGCAGAATTAGCGTCAGAAAAAAACGTTGGAAAATCGACGAAAACAATATCAGGCGCTGCAACTATTTTTCTTGCATTAATTTCTTTAATTTCAGGCCAAAATAGAGTGGGTACGAACCAAACAGGTATGTCTGATCGTTTATTGATGAGACGAATTAATTTACTCAGCTCGCGACTTCTTAAGTCGTGATACATTCGGCGGGCGAAGATATTATGTTTGAGTTCAGCTAATTGGTTTTTAATCAATCGAGTGATGCGATTATTGATTAACCAACTGCGCGGTTTGTTATAGGCGTGCTTTATTATTTGTGTATGTATCTTGCGATAAATTTTTCTCATACCTAACAATAAAATTGCAAGTGTAGATCCTATTAACAAAAACGGCGCCAATAAAACAAAAAGAGCAACACCTGTCACAATGAAGACTGTAGTAGAAGAAAGTGAGAGCCAATACATGGTTAATTTGAATATAAAAGTATTAATATATTTTATGAGCTGAGTCAGGCCTAACTTTGCAGATTCTTTATTGCCAGGTGTAAAAGTTGGCGTTTTTTTTCGAGTAAAAAAATTCTTTATTCGCAATAAATAGGGAATACCTCCCGTGGTTATTAACTCAATTTTATTGACATCAATGTGTTGTTCTTGAAGAAACTCAATAATAGATTTTTTAAACCAAGAGGGCGTTGCTATAACGACATTCGCATCTTTGTTTTGCTGCATTCCTTGTATCATAAAAGACAATAATCGGCTTATTCCGTGACTTTTAATAGATTGATCAGGTGCATAGGCTAAAAAAATTCCTATATTTTTCATATTAAACTCCGGATTAAGCGCCAAAATTCAGGGGCTACATTTGTATAGTTAAATTGTTCTAGAAATTCTTTGCTTGGTAGTGATTGTTTTTTAATATGGTATTGTTCTTCCATTTTTTTGAGATGTAATGCAATATCGCGCGGCTGCCGTGCATTAAAGAAACTTAAATTTAAATTAAAGCGATTGTTGATGTACTGCATTTGTGGATAATTGCTGCTTAATGATGGCACATTATAATAAGCAGCCTCAATGACTGAATAAGTGCCGTTATCTATTAGAGTGGGATGCCAAAGGAATTTAGCAGATTTAAGGATTGAAATATAATCATGAATCGTTAAATCACCAGCAATTTCCAGATTTTTTTGCACAGTATCATATTTTTTAATTTGATCGATAACATTCTCAATATAATCACTTTCATTATCCAATGTATCATTGTTAAAAACTTGAGTATGAGTCCCAGTCATGACCACTTTCAATTTTCCATCGTATTCTCCGTAATAAATATTAAGTGCTTTGAGAGCCGTAAGATGATTTTTATGTGGGGACACATTTGACGGCCAAACGATATAATCCCCGTCAATTTTTTTTGTACTTGAGTTACTGTTGAATGTATCAAATTCCATTGGCGCCAAATGCGTACGATGACGTGGCAAGCCCGCGTATTGTATTGCGTCTTCTCTTGTGGATGGTGTAGTCGTTAATACAAAATGTGCATTACGCGCTGCAGCTAAGAAACTGTCATCACTGAATGATGAAGTAAATATTTCTGGAACATAACGTTGAATGTAGTCATAGATCATCATGCCATACGGCTTCAGCGGGGCAATAGGTCTTGTTACACGATCAGAAATGACTAGCCAAAAATCACATTCGTTAAAATTACTGACGCCATAGCGCGGAAACACATATTCTGCATGATGCAAATTCTGATGTTCGCCTGATAACTTCAATGCAAATGCGACTTCATCTCGGCTGATCAAGCTCCATTCTGTTTCACGTACCGGAATATTAAGATCAGTAAGATCGCCAAAATCTTCATCGATATCATAATAATTTGGGATGCATGAAAAAACCACATTGACGGGTTCATTTGCTTCTCGGCTACCTAAGTGCAGCATCTTTGCAATATTTTTTGCAGCATTTAAGCTGCCGCCTCGATAACTAACGGGAAGAAAAACACCAATTGTTTTAACACGGGCGTATATATTTCTGGATAATGGTTTCGCCATCACAGTTTCAACAAAATTCTTCTGCCATTCAGCACGACAAAAATCTCGCGTAAATGGCTCGAGTAACTCAGTTTGAGCGTGACGAATGCTATCAATGAGTTCTGCATCACCGGCAAGAATTCGTGAGATTTTTTCGCGAGCTTCCTTGATAGTTGTGCAAGCACCTGGCTGTGGGACGTTACCGATATTTCCTAAAATACCATTCTTCATAAACACCAAAGGCATGCCATGAATGATGGCTTCTAATGGATGATAATGCAAATGTC
This sequence comes from uncultured Coxiellaceae bacterium, assembly GCA_964489265.1. GTDB lineage: Bacteria > Pseudomonadota > Gammaproteobacteria > DSM-16500 > DSM-16500 > CAYRUP01. The sequence goes on along the minus strand of CAZAXX010000017.1, from coordinate 16,385 downwards.
TGGGTTCTTCCGAATGATAGAACATCACACTATAGGTATTTAACCATTTCTCAATCGTATCTCTTGCTTGGAACCCTGCAACATTTGGATCATCTTCCACTGGAATAGATTGGTTGCCAGCAATTAAGTGGGGCAAATCGCCAAAATTCTTTTTAAATTCTTCATAAATTTTGCCGTAATAGATCGGAGATGCTTTGATGCGAGGACAAAAGAACAGAATTTTTTTCACACCGCCTTGCCAACAATTCGCATGCTGTAAAAAACTATCTGGCAAACCAATTGGGTGATAGATTTTTCTTAATTTCAGTATTTTTGATTCAACTTCATGTAAATTTGGGTAAGCCTGTGAAAACCAAAAACGATCACCTAACAATTGTAAGCGAGAAAGAATATGATTTCCTAACGTGGCGAGTAGCGTGCCGCCATAAGTGATCGTCTTATCGAGTCCAAACGCACGTAATAAAATTCGACCATTAAAATTATAAGCAATTTGTTCTAATAATTTTGGATAAAAAACACAAAATACAGAGCCAAAGTATTGATTGATGATTTCAGCAATTTCTGGCGTGATAGGACTATCATAAAATTCGTGTTGATTTAGTTTTTCAAGCGCTTCAGGAGGAATTGTCAGGTTTTTATCATGAGTATAATCAACAGAGCCGCTCCAACCATAAATCAAATCCGGAATCCCTTTCGGCGTATAAACTTCATATCCCAACGAAATCAACAAAGGAACTTCAAATTCCCGTAACGTCGTATGATTGATAAGCCACAAAATCCGTTTGTCTTTGTTATTCACCGTCATTTTTTCCCTAAATTCATCACCTGTTGATAATGCCCGATAGCATCTTCGACACTGCCATCAAATATTTTCGCACCATGATGCATTACCACAGCACGATTACACAACGATCGCAGCGAATGAAAATCGTGAGAAGCTAATATCATCATTTCTGCGTTATTTATCAATTGATTTATGCGTTTTTTTGATTTTGCAATAAAGTCAGCATCACCTGCACCAATGACTTCATCCAATAAAAGTAAATCACCCGGAATGGCAGTTGAAATTGCAAATGCTAATCTGACCAACATGCCCGCGGAATAAGTTTTAATGGGATAATTAATAAATTCACCAATGTCGGTGAATTCAATAATTTCATCCGTCAAGGCTTGCATTTTTTGTGGTGTTTGGCCAAGCAACAAGCCACGGTAAAAAATATTTTCACGGCCAGTGGCTTCTGATTCAAAGCCAAGATGAAGTTCAAACAGCGCGCGAATTTTTCCGACGACTTGCCGCTTGCCAGAAGAAATCGGATAGAGTCCCGCAATCGCCTTCAACAAAGTACTTTTGCCAGCACCATTATGACCAATCAATCCAACCCGTTCGCCCGCTTTTACTTCAAACTGCACGTTTTTTAAAGCGTGAATATTGGGAAGCGGTTGCTTGCGCTTTACGCCAAGCATTTTAAACGCATAGGCTTTTAATGATGTTTCACGAAAAGCTAACGATGAATAATGCAAATTGACATCTTGCAGTGTTACGAAATTCATGTGGAATTCCCCCTACAGATAGAAGATAACTTTATTTTCGCTGCGTCGAACGAGGAACCAGGCCAGCAACCACAATACAATGTTGGTCAACAAGACATAAGTATAATCGTTCAGGGCAGGGAGAGTCCCTTCCAGTAAAGGCATACGAAATAAATTTAATAAATGATAAATCGGATTATATTCAATTAAGAAACCTAAATGTGCGGAAACAAATAATTTCGGCATGAAAAAGATCGGCGAAACATAATAGACGGCTTGTAAAATAATTAAAATCAATTGCGCGAAATCACGGAAGCGAACACCAATAAATGCAGTGATTGTGCAAATGGGCCATGCAAAAAAGAATATCAAAGGAAATGAAAGCACCAGTGACAACCAACTGAAGTTGAAGTTGCTGGGTTTCCACAACAATACCCAAAGAACTAAACCGCCGAATGCACAAGCAAGATTAATCATGCAGGGAATGACATTTCGTAAAGTATAAATCAGCAAAGGATGACTAAATTGCTTGATATAACCTTCTGCATTGATGAAAGAAGAACAGCCATGCACAGCGGAAGACGTAATAAATTCCCAAAAAATTAATCCAGAAAAAATAAATGGCGCATAATCATTCATGGACGCATGAAAAAAATGGCCCATCACAAATGCTAATAACAACGTCAGCGCCAATGGCTGTATCAATGCCCATGCAAGTCCCAGAATGGAACGGCGATATTTCGTGCGAATATCGGCAAAAGCAAGATGCAGCCAAAAATAACGTGAGCCCCAAATATTTTTTAAATAAATGACATTCGCGCTCAAGCAAAATACTCCTGAATCGTCCTGATTACTTTATTGGTTTGTTCAAGTGTCATACCTGGCCAGCTCGGGAGATTAATTCCGCGGCTACCAAGCGATTCGGCGATGGGATGTTGCTCATTGTGTGCATTATACATCGTCATCAAGTGCGCTGGATAAAAGACTGGACGTGTTTCAATGCCAGCTTCTTTTAAGTGATTTCGTAAGGAATCACGATGTTTTGCATCATCCAGCAAAATGGAACACATCCAGAAAGAATGGCGTACATCGTCATTCACTTCTTCATGCGTGATCAGCGGTAAATTTTTCAAACCTTCTTTATAACGCTGCGCCAGTTCGCGTTTTTTCGCGAGAATTTCATCGACTTTTTCCAATTGTGCCAAACCAATTGCGGCGCAGATGTTGGTCATACGGTAGTTATAACCCACTGCATCATGCCAATACTGAAGATTCGTTGAAACACCCTGGTTTTTTAAGTTCGCAGCGCGGGCAAATATATCCGGATTATTCATGATGACCATGCCGCCTTCGCCGGTGGTTAATGTTTTGTTGCCATAAAAACTGAAGGTTGCAATATCACCAAATGTACCGACATGTTGATCACGATAATAAGTTCCAAATGCTTCGGCACAATCTTCAATTAAAAATATATTATGTTCTTTGCAGAGATCAACCAATGGTTGCATATCGCAAGGATGTCCATACAAATGAACTGCCATCACAGCACGCGTTTTTGGCGTGATTTTGCGACGTACATCAGCAGGATCGATTTGCCAGGTTTCCGCGATTGAATCGACAAACACAGGCACTGCGCCGGTTTGTATAATGGTATTCACGGATGCAACATATGTTAACGTCGGAACAATAATTTCATCACCCGGTTTGATTTCTAATGCGAGTAATGCTAAATGCAATGCTACCGTGCCATTACAAACGGACGTTGCGTGAGGTGATTTCACGTACTGCGCGAATTTTTTTTCGAATTGATTGATGAATTCGCCTTTGGAAGAAATCCAGCTCGAATCCAGGCATTGATTGACGTACGCTTTTTCATTGCCGTTAAAATAGGGTTGGTAAACAGGTATTTGGTTATTTTGCATAAGGACGTCCTGTCTTATTTATTCATGAAAAGCAAAATTTTTGTGGCCGTGTTGTGCAACCAAATGATCACGTTTCGCTTCCTGATAGTCGGCGTGGATCATTTCAACAACGAGTTCTTTGAAAGTAGTTTTGGGTGCCCAGCCTAATAGTTGTTTGGCTTTCGATGGGTCACCTAACAGTGTTTCGACTTCTGCAGGTCGGAAATAGCGTGGATCAACTTCGATAATGCATTTACCGGTTTTTTGATCGTAACCTTTTTCATTTACACCTTCGCCACGCCATTCCAGGTGAATGCCAAGTTCAGCAGCAGCTACTGTTGCAAATTCACGTACGCTATGTTGTTCGCCTGTTGCAATAACAAAATCATCTGGATTTTCTTGCTGCAACATCAGCCATTGCATTTCAATATAATCCCGTGCATGTCCCCAGTCACGTAATGAAGATAAATTACCGAGATAGAGGCGCTCTTGTAAGCCCATTTTAATTCGAGCTAAACCGCGCGTAATTTTGCGTGTGACGAAAGTTTCGCCGCGAACAGGGGATTCATGATTGAAGAGAATACCGTTACACGCAAACATGCCATACGCTTCACGATAGTTAACCACGATCCAGTATGCATATAATTTTGCAACAGCGTAAGGTGAGCGCGGATAAAAGGGAGTCGTTTCTTTTTGTGGAATTTCTTGTACTAAACCATATAACTCAGACGTGGACGCTTGGTAAAACTTGGTTTTTTTCGTTAAACCTAAAATTCGAATGGCTTCCAAAATGCGGAGTGCGCCTAATGCATCGGAGTTTGCTGTATATTCGGGTTCTTCAAACGAAACGGCGACATGACTTTGCGCAGCAAGATTGTAAATTTCATCTGGTTGAACTTGTTGAATGACGCGCGTCAAACTGGATGAATCGGTTAAATCACCGTAATGCAGAAACATCGCGCAACCTTTTTCATGTGGATCTTGATAAAGATGATCGATTCTATCTGTATTAAATAAGGAGGTGCGGCGTCTGATGCCATGTACTTCATAATTTTTTGCTAAAAGAAATTCTGCAAGATAAGCACCATCTTGCCCCGTTATACCTGTTATTAATGCAACTTTTTTCTTCATGGAAACTCCGATACGACGTTAGGTAACTCGACCATATTTATCTTCAAATCTAACAATGTCATCTTCGCCAAGATAAGCACCACTTTGTACTTCGACAATCACAAGATCAATTTTGCCTGGATTCACCAGACGATGTTGATGTCCTGCTGGAATAAAGGTGGATTCATTGGCGTTAACTAAAAATTCTCGATCGCCATTCACAACATGCGCAGTACCACTCACCACAATCCAATGTTCGCTGCGATGATAGTGCATTTGCAATGATAAAGAGGCGCCTGGTTTTACTTTAATACGTTTGATTTTGAAGTTTTCACCTTCATCCAGTACGGTATATGAACCCCAGGGACGGTGTACTTCGCGATGAAGTTTGACAACTTCATTGCCTAATTGTTTTAAGCGTTGGACAACGTGCTTCACATCTTGTGCGTGGTTGCGATCTGCGACTAACAGTGCGTCTGGCATATCGACGATGACTAAGTTATCTAATCCAACAGTACCGATCATGCGATCGCTGCCGTGGATGTAACAGTTGGTGGTATTGTGTAATGCGGTGTCGCCAATGATTCGATTGCCTTGATTATCTGGCTCAACCAATTCGCTTAATGCATTCCAGGATCCGATATCACTCCAACCAAAATCACAAGCAACCGCTGCAACGCGACTGGATTTTTCCATCAAGGAATAATCGATAGAAATATCAGGAACGCGCGCGAAAGATTCGCTATCCAACTCAAGATAATTGCCGGCTTTCTGCGCTTTAGTTGAAACAATTAAAGATTGTTTCACTGCATCCAACACATCGGGTGCATGCGTATTCATTTCATTTAATAAAGTACCAATGCTGAAACAAAACATGCCTGAGTTCCAGAAATGCTGGCCTGACTCAAGATAAGTTTGCGCAACTTCCGCATTGGGTTTTTCTACAAAACGCAGCACGCGATGTGTCGAAATGTCATGCAAATTTTTGTGATCGGATAATTTATTTTTTTCAATTTCAAGATAGCCATAACCGGTTTCGGGCGCATTTGGTTTGACACCAAAAGTAACCAGGAAACCTTCTTGTGCCAATTTTACTGCGTGATCAACGGCTTCTTTGAAACAAGCCTGGTTGTATACCAAATGGTCAGCTGGTAACACTAACAGAATGGCTTGGTCATCATAATGATTTGCCAAGTGTAACGCTGCTGCTGCAACCGCAGGTGCGGTGTTGCGACCACTCGGCTCTAAAATATAAGAAGTTTTAATTTTGGAATTAATCGCTCGGTATTCGTCTTGAGTATGAAAAAAAACTTCACGATTGGTAACGGTGAGAATTTCTTCTACTTGTTCTGTTGCTCCTGCACGAATAAAAGTTTTCTGTAATAAGCTTTGTCCATCGGGTAGTTTAATGAAGGGCTTGGGATGTGCTTCGCGTGAAAGCGGCCACAATCGACTGCCTGCGCCACCTGAGATAATGACAGGTATTACAGATGAATGACGTCCTGTTTTCATAAGTTAGAATTCGCCTGTTTTTTAAGATTGTTAAATTTAAAACGGCCATTTATAACATATTTTTTGGGATTGGCACAGGGTTTGTCGAGAGCTTGTCATCCTGAGAGCTTGTCATCCTGAGCGTAGCGAAGGATCTCCATATATAAGGAGATCCTTCGCTACG
>CAZAXX010000017.1:0-10159 GCA_964489265.1 uncultured Coxiellaceae bacterium | reverse complement strand
AATTCCCCCCCCCTGCCCACCGCACTGCATTACAAGCTCTCAGGATGACAGACTCTAGGCTGACGTTTTTTGATTAATACAATGTTTAATTTTTTCTCGAAATACTTCAGGCGCAAATTGTCTGGCATTATTAACACAATTATTTACACTAAACTGCTCATGCGATATTTCAAAATCCTTAATCGCCTTGCAAATATCAGCAACTTCCTGTTTTTGAAAAAATATCCCAGTCGGCTGAGCCTGTTCAGGCCCACGCACCGTTTCCAACGCACCGCCTTTTCCAAACGCAATCACCGGTGTCCCACATGCTTGCGCTTCCAGCGGCACAATTCCAAAATCTTCTTCTGCTGCAAAAACAAATGCTTTCGCGCGTTGCATATAATCAATCAGCACGTCTGTTGGCTGAAATCCAAGAATCTCAATATTTTTAGTTGCTTTATTTTTGATCTTAGCAAGCTCAGGCCCATCGCCAATCACAATTAATTTTTTATCGGGAAGCGCTGCAAAACTCTCGACAATCAAATCTATTTTTTTATAAGGAACCATGCGTGACGCGGTCAGGTAAAAATCTTCTTTTTGCTTGGCTGGCGTAAATAAATGTGTTTTCACTGGCGGATAAATCACTTCCGCTTCACGTCGATACGTTTTCCAAATGCGGCGGGCAATGTAATTTGAATTTGCGATAAAGTGATCAACACCATGCGCTGTTCGTTGATCCCACAAGCGCATTTTATGCAGTAATTTTTTCGCAAAATAACCTTTGATACCTTTGTCTAATCCCGTTTCGCGTAAATATTGATGCTGTAAATCCCAGGCGTAACGCATGGGGGAGTGCACGTAACTGATGTGCAGCTGGTCTGGGCCTGTGATCACACCTTTGGCTACCGCGTGTGAGCTTGAGATGATGAGGTCGTATCCCGACATGTCGAGTTGTTCGATGGCGAGCGGCATCCAGTTTAGGTAGTGGCGGTAATATTTTTTGGCGAAGGGAAGATTTTGGATGAAGGTTGTGTTGACAGATTTATTTTGCAGAAAATGGCGGTCTTTTGGTTCAAGAAAATCGACGACGGCGAAAATATCGGCGGTGGGGTAGCAGACTAATAGTTCTTCCAGGAACCGTTCGGCTCCGGCGTAGGTGATTAACCAGTCTGTGATGATGGCGATTTTCATTTTGTTAAACCAACCAATAACCAAAAAACCTCATAATAGCATATTTTCAAAGTAGCATTACTTCATTTTCAACGCGGCAGGATGATACTCTGTATCTTTAATTTCTGGCGCTCCTGCATAAGGTAAACTTGCGGGATGAATATTATTAAGATCTAACGTTCTGTCAAAAGTTAACACGGACAAGCGACTATTTGAAGAAAGAGTACGTTTATCGTAGACAATCCATTCAATACTAGATAAAGGTATGCTACCTAATTTTTTTAAATCGGTTTCTAATTGTTGGATAATGCTATTAATCGAAGCCATCGTTGTAGAAGATATTTTTTTGTAGTCTACAACACCGATCACAGCCGCAAGTGTTTTTTGTTTTTCAGGATCATCATAACGGTTGTAATTACCACCAAAAATTTTTCCTAATTTTTCTTTGCAATCAAAAAGAGCTTTGGCTGAATGAATATCAACGCGAATCACCAGATGTCCATCAGGATTAAATTTACATTCTTTTACACTGCCGCTAATCACTTCTTTTTGATTAACAAATGCATTGATGACTTGCTTAGCTTCCTGCATCTGCTCTTCAGTGCGCGTACTAACTGTCTTTTCATATGCGTCTTTCGTTCCAATGGGTACCGTACCCATAAAAGAGAGATGCAATTTTTTGTGACGTTTATAGCTTTTTTCTTGATGGCGTAATTCTTTTGAATTCCACGCTTTATCCACTAAACCTAAATCTTTTTCCACCAAACTATATATAGCATTTTGTGCGTTTTTAATCATTTGTACGAAAAGGGGATTTGTAGTATTTATTTCTAAAGGAAAAACAAGTGCATCGCCGCGCACTTCAACTTCAGGATGTCTTCGGCGACTGAACAACGCGTCCTCTGGTTCGTTAGGAACTTTTGTAAATCGATCAATGATAGTGGCGCTAGAATGCATAATTTGAAATGATCCTGAGTTAGTAGAGACGATTTTCCAAATGTTTTAAACCTATTGTTAATATATCTTCAGGTACACGTGCAATATAATGAGGATGATACTGAGAAAGAATTTTTTCTGAATTGAATCCCCATGTAACAGCTATTGAAGACATGCTGCATTGCTTAGCTGCTTCAATATCTCGAGTTTCATCTCCAATATAAAATGCTTTTTCTATCCGGTTAATTTTCATTACTTTTTTCAATATTCTTTTTTTGCCAAAATAACTGGATTCAATGTGAATGAAATTAAAATACTGCTTCATTTTATGATAATTAAGCCACGCAATGACGTTTTCTTCGGAGTTAGACGTTACAATTCCAAGAGAAAATCCAGCGACAGAAAGATCGTGCAATGTCTTGGGTATCCCTATGAATGGAGTTAATTTATGCATTTCTTCCTGTAAGTATTTCCTTGCCCTATGAAGCACGCTTGGAATTTTATAAATTGGTATCTTCAAATATTTAATGAGATCCCTTGAGTTTAAATGTCTTAATTCATCAATTTCTTCCAGGGGTATTTTACGAAAATTAAAATCATTAGCTAAAAGATTAAACTTTTCAATAACCATGCGAAAGCTATCCACCAAAGTGCCATCGAAATCAAATATTAAATACATAAATTATCCCGCTAATCCAAAAGCAAGCTTTCCTTGTTATGCTTTTACAAGTAAAAAAACCCCCAATAAAATGAATGCTAATGCAACCATATGTTGTGATCCAAAGGGTTCATTCCATAAATAATGCGCCAGTATTGCAACGAAGACATAACTTAAGGATACGCAAGGAAATGCGACAGATACTGGAATTTGTTTCAGAGAATACATATAAAATAAGGCTGAAGTAAAATAACAACCCAATCCAAGAATAACGAATGGCTGGAAAAGCGGTAGCCCTGAGGAGCCTATAGCATTCAACGAACCAGCTTTAAGAGCAATTTGGCCGCATACGCCAATTAAAATCGCTGTAAATAAACATACATAATAAATTATCATCTTAGCTCCAAGGGGGATATGGCAATTACGGCGGGCATTCTACCAAAAATATCAGATTGATGCAGCTTTGGTGTTTAATCTCTTTTACCTACAATTTGTCACTTTTCTCAAAATTAACAACAGAATAATATGTTTATTTTATTTTAGTAGAATGTTATGGTTAGGCGAAAAATAAGAGATGAAAATAGTTTCTATGATGGTTCGGTCATGTTAGTGGCAAGGCTTTTGTATCAAACGTAAAAACGCTGATTTTTTGACGAGGTATTCTTTGAGCATTAGACAATCTAAAAATTCTATTATTCCTTGGGATTTGGTAGGTTATGTGGTTTGTATCTGGCTAATTGGGATGTTGGTTTTGCTATTTGCCCAAGTCTTTTTTGGTACTAATGGGTTAGCGATTTATCCTGCTGGCGAAGATTATACTTGGTTGCGGCTTATGCAACCTGACGTGCATTATGGAGTGCAACAATCATGGTGGGCTACACATAGTCGGAATCCTTTGGCGCCGTGGTGGTATTGGTCTATTAGATCGTTAATTTTCAAATTTCCTGAAAGTTTATATTTAGCAAGAAAAGTAATAGAGTTATTTTTAGGGATTAGTGTTTTATTAATGACATATGAATTATTTAAACGTAAACACGTTTGGATTTCGTTATGGATTGCTACGTTAGTATTGTTTTGGAATTTTTCATATTATATTGAACAAGCTCTATTCATCATGTTAATTTCGCTCGTGTTCTCGCTTTTTTCGGTTTATACCTATTTGCTGTATTTAAATAGCGGCAGAACACATTACAGATTTTTAATAACGAGTATGGTTTTATTCTTTATTGCTCTGGGTACTTACTCTATTCAATGCGCTGTGCCTTTGGCAATATTAGTCATAGGTATCGCGAACGCTCTAGAACAACCCAATTCCCATGAAAGAAAAAATGCAATTCGCCAAACGCTGCTTGATATAGTTGGCTACGTAGCATTTTTGATTCTATTTTTACAAATATGGATAACGACTTCAGGTCCGACGAGCAGTTATTTTGTATTGAAATTGGGTCTGTTCGTAAAAAACTTTTTCCACTCAATTAAATTTTTTGCATGGCATACCGATATTAATTTGATGGCACATGGAATAATTACGGATTGGAATGTCGGGATCATTTTATTAATAACTATTTTATGTATTGCATCATTTACAATATTATCTTTTTTTCGCAAAATGCGGATTGAACCAATTGAATACAAATCTAGTGAACGCTTCATTTTTCTTTTGCCATTTGCAGTCCTGCTGGCGCTTTCGGTGCCCACAATTATATTAGAATCTACTTCGGATATGTGGTATCCGGGTTCACGTTCTGAAATGCTACAAGAAGTATTTAATCCGGTTGCTTATGTATGTATTTTTATATTTTGTGCGCAGTGGTTGAGATTATATTGGAAAGAGAAATGGATCAAAGCAGTAGTCTCAGGATTTTTTATTGTAACCTGTACAAGCGTTTATATGTTATCGCTGGAATATAATCGGCAACTCTATGTTCAAACAAATTTCGAACATAAATTGGTAGCTACAATCAAACAGCTCATTCCTAAGGATAAACAACAATCTGCAACAATTCTCGTTAAGGTAAAAAACTTTAAATGGTATGATGGCCGTTACTCACCAATATCCAACCAGTATATTCAATATATTTATAATAATCCAAATATAGGATTAGAAACAGTTGGCGATACATCGAGTATTCGTAATGGAGATCCGATTATCTTTGGAAAAAAGGAAAAAGGCGTCTACATTCCTAATAGCAAAACATGGATACCCTATAGTAATTTACTTGTTTTAGAAGCAGATAAAGATAACATTAATGTAATTAATGAAATTACACCAAATACATTTCCTACAAAAAATGTTGTTTTCTCTGATGTTGAAAAAGTTCAACTTAATGAAAAGCAATTTTTATAAATGTCATCCCGCTTAAAAAGCGTCGCGGGACGACGTGCGATGCCAGCTAAGAGCGCGCTGGCATGACACTGAGAAGATTAACACAAACCTAAATTCTTAATAATCGTACGACTCGGTTCCAATTGATTTAACGTATAAAAATGAAAATTCTTCACACCATTTGTAATTAAGTTTTCACATAACCGTGTAACGAACTCAATGCCTATTTGTTTAAGAGAAGCGATGTCATCCTGATAGGTTTCTAAATGTTTACGTAACCACAATGGAATTTCTGCACCGCAAGCCGCCGAAAAACGCACTAATTTATGATAATCCGCGATCGGGATAATGCCTGGAATAATAGGATTAAAAATTGAATGTTTAGCGCAAAACTCCAAAAAACGAAAATAGGCATCACTGTTAAAAAAGAATTGGGTAATGGCATTCGTTGCACCTGAATCCAACTTACGCTTAAAATTAATGAGATCAGATGTCGGATTTTTAGAACGGGGATGAAATTCGGGATAAGCAGCCACGGTTAAATCAAAAGCATTACCACTTATTTTATGTATTGCATTTACCAATTCATTCGCGTAATGAAATTCATCCGTAGTGGTCGGTTGACCGGCTGGCATATCACCCTGGATGACCACCATGTTTTTAATTTGTAGCTGTTTATATGCTCCCAATAGATAGTGCAAACGATCAGAAGTCATGTTGATGCACGTAATATGTGGTTTTACGCAAATGTTATTGCTCGCTAAATGCTGAACCACATCCAGTGTTTTTTGTTGCAAAGAACCACCCGCACCAAACGTGACTGAAAAATAGCTGGGCTTGAGTTTATTTAACTCTTGCTGCACGAATTTTAATTCGTGCAGCCCTTCTGATGTTTTAGGAGGAAAGAGTTCAAAGCTAAAATTAATAGACTGCGGAGAGCTCATTCGATTTCACCTCAGCTTTTTCCCGTAATAATTTTGCAGCGCTAACCATGTTACGCAATGCAATTTCTACTTCCGGCCAATTACGCGTTTTTAAACCGCAATCAGGATTAACCCAAAGACGCGCCAGCGGGATATAGCGTAATGCATTATTTAGATTCTCTACAATTTCATCCGTTGAAGGAACGCGTGGCGAATGGATATCGTAAACGCCAGGCCCAATTTCATTAGGATATGCAAAATGCTCGAACGCTTGGAGTAATTCCATTTTTGAGCGAGAGCTTTCCAGCGTAATCACATCTGCATCTAACGCAGCAATCGCTTCGATCACATCATTAAATTCGGAATAGCACATGTGGGTATGGATTTGTGTATCATCTTGCACATTAGAAGCCGCGACACGAAATGAAAACACAGCCCAATTTAAATAATGTTGCCAATCTTTTCTTTGTAAAGGTAACGCTTCACGAAAAGCAGGTTCATCAATTTGAATTATTTTGATGCCGGCTTTTTCCAAGTCGGTGACTTCTTCGCGTAACGCCAATGCAATTTGCAAAGCGGTGGCTTCATGCGTTTGATCGTCTCGTACAAAAGACCAAGATAAGATTGTGACTGGCCCTGTTAACATTCCCTTTACAGGTCGCTTGCTAAGTGATTGAGCGTACTGAGACCATTCAATCGTCATAGCCTGGGGACGACTGACATCGCCGTAAATAATAGGTGGTTTTACACAACGTGAACCATAACTTTGGACCCAACCATTTTCCGTAAAGGCAAAACCATCGAGTAACTCACCAAAGTACTCAACCATATCATTACGCTCAGCTTCGCCATGCACTAAAACATCCAAGCCTAATTCTTCTTGTCGGGTTATCACATCAGCAATTTGTTGTTGTATTTGTTGCCTATAATTTTCTGTGGTTAATTTTCCAGACTTAAAGTCTTGGCGAATTTTTCGAATATCCGTTGTTTGTGGAAAAGAACCGATGGTTGTTGTCGGTAATAAAGGAAGTGAAAAGAGCGCACGTTGTTGTTTTGCCCGCACACTGTATTCATTTTTACGTTTGGCAAATTTAGGTGTAACGGCTTTTGCTTGATCTTGCACAAGCGGATTATGAATACGTCGCGATGTTCGACGCGTTTGCATTGCAGTCTGGTTATCAAGCAATTGTGCAGTAATCTTTTCATTTTGGATGTTGAGCGCATGCGCTAACAAAGCGGTTTCTGACACTTTTTGTTTTGCAAAAGCTAACCAGTTTTTCAGTTCCTGATCCAACTGAGTTTCATTATCTAAATCAACTGGAACATGAAGTAAAGAACAGCTACTTGCTATCCACAATTTATCTGCCAAAGTTGTTTTAAGATTTTGTAAAGTATTGAGAGCTGCCTGTAAATCAGTACGCCAAATATTTCGTCCATTTACAATACCGACAGATAATACTTTATCTTTTGATAATTGCGTGACTAATTCGGTGAGTTGTTGGGGCGCCGAGCAAATATCAATATGAATTCCATGCACCGGCAACTGATTTAAGATGGCTGCATGATGGGTAACAGAACCAAAATAAGTTGTTAGCAAGCACTGTAAATTAGTAAAGTCTAATTGGCGATAGGTTTCTACATACGCATCTTGCCAAGCTTTTGGTAAATCCAATACTAAAATAGGTTCATCCAATTGAACCCAATCAATTTTACTCGCGCGAAACTTAGCTAAAATTTTATTATAAGCAGGTATGAGTTGCTTTAATAATGTTAGCTTATCAAATTCAGGATTCAGAGTTTTGCCTAACCACAAATAAGTCAGTGGTCCCAGCAAAACAGGTTTGACACGATAACCCAATTCTTTTGCGCGCTGAATGGATTCAAATAGAGAATCTAACGTCAATTGAAAGGTTTGGTTTTCTGAAAATTCAGGCACGATGTAATGATAATTTGTATTAAACCATTTCGTCATTTCGCAAGCAGAAGTTTCTTTTACGCCTGGTGCTTGGCCGCGCGCCATACAAAAAACAGTATTCAGATCGGTTTTGCGAGATGAGTCTGCAAAGCGAGCTGGAATGACGCCTAACAGCGCGCTGGTATCGAGAACGTGATCATACCAAGAAAAATCACCTACTGTGATAAAATCAAGCCCCGCTTCGGCTTGCAGTTTCCAATTATTTTCTTCAATTTCACGGCCTACTTTTTGAAGTTCAGCAAGCGAAATTTTACCTTGCCAATAAGATTCTACGGCTTTTTTTAATTCGCGATGCGCACCGATACGCGGTAAGCCAAGAACGTGTGATCTAGTCATATAACTCCTTAACGATAAAATAAAAAAGGTGGAACAAGCATTAACTCATCAGAACAATTGAATTATGTATCTCGGGTCGAAACCATTTTTAGGGTAGTAAGATGTTGCATGGAAAATATATTTTTCATAAAAGTACACTCTTACTTATGTCCGTAAAAATAAGAAGCGAAAAAAAACCACCGTGCTAAAGCTTGGTGGTTTATAACGCTTTAGCTCAATTTATATAGCGCTAGCAAGCTGTAGCTCAAATCAGCGCTTTTTTTAACGAAGAAATTGTAACGCCAAAAATAATCTAATGCAAATATCTTTTTGTTTATTAACCGAGTACAATCACAACCAATTTTTAACAGTCGAGAATCTTTTAAACTATGCAAAAAGAATTTTTATTTACTTCAGAGTCTGTTTCCGAAGGACATCCCGATAAAATTGCCGATCAAATTTCTGATGCAGTGTTGGATGCGATGCTGGCTCAAGATCCACGCGCTCGGGTTGCTTGTGAAACATTTGTTAAAACCGGAATGGTTTTGGTCGGAGGAGAAGTTACCACTTCTGCTTGGGTGGACATCGAGCAAGTTGTGAGAAGTGTCGTACGTGACATAGGTTATAACAGTTCTGAAATGGGTTTTGATTGGGAATCCTGTGCTGTTATGTCAGCTATTGGAAAACAATCTGCTGATATTGCGCAAGGGGTTGATCGAAAAACTTCAGAAGAGCAGGGGGCAGGCGATCAAGGGTTGATGTTCGGTTATGCAACCAACGAAACTGCTGTATTAATGCCTGCACCTATTTTTTATGCTCATGAGCTTGTCAAACGCCAGGCCAAATTGCGCAAAGAAAATATTTTACCGTGGCTTCGTCCGGATGCGAAAAGTCAAATCACGTTCCGTTATAGAAATGGCAAACCTGTTAGTGTTGAAACGGTGGTGTTGTCGACTCAGCATGCTCCAGATATTGCCCATAATGATTTAGTGAAAAGTGTCATCGCAGAAATCATTCGTCCAGTCATTCCAGAAGAATGGTTAACGCCTGAGACAAAATTTTTAGTTAATCCAACCGGACGTTTCGTCATTGGCGGTCCATTAGGCGACTGCGGATTGACTGGTAGAAAAATTATTGTAGATACTTACGGCGGCATGTCGCGTCATGGCGGCGGTTGTTTTTCCGGTAAAGATCCTTCTAAAGTTGATCGTTCGGCAGCTTATGCTTGTCGCTATGTGGCAAAAAATATTGTGGCAGCGGGTATTGCTGACCGTTGTGAAATTCAAATTTCCTACGCGATTGGAGTGGCTGAGCCTATATCCATCACTGTCGATACTTTTGGTACTGGCAAAATTTCCGAGAAGCAAATTATTCAACTCGTGCGCGAACATTTTGATTTACGTCCTTATGGCATTATCAAAATGTTGAATTTATTGCATCCTATTTATACTCAAACTGCCACCTACGGACATTTTGGGCGTGAAGATTTAAATGTCAGTTGGGAAAAAACGGATAAAGTGGAGATTTTGCGAAAAGCTTTGAAATTAGCTGACTCTGGTGTTCCAGCTTAAAACGCATTCCCGCCCTGTACGGGTGAATGGGCTTTTGTCATCCTGAACGAAGTGAAGGATCTCCTGATATACGGAGGTCCTTCGCTGCGCTCAGGATGACAAAGCTTTATTTTCAGGCCTTTTGAATTATAGGTCGCGGGACGACGTCTTTAACGCGCTCTAACAAACTCACAGCCTTATCCGTACAAGCGACTGACTTCAAACAACACTGCAAATCTTCACTCAACGAGCTCGAGCCGGTTGAAATTAGTGAAAAGAAATATTCAAGTTGACGAGTCAAAGGATTGGGCGTTTTTTTCCAGTCCA
>CAZAXX010000016.1:4217-36995 GCA_964489265.1 uncultured Coxiellaceae bacterium | reverse complement strand
CTCACGGGGAAGGTGCCCAACGGGCGGATGGGGGAATATATTTTTTTGAAAAATTATTTTGTTTTACTCCCCCATCCGGCCTTCGGCCACCTTCCCCTGCTGGGAAGGCGTTCTAAGCAGTTACTGCGTAACATGAGTTAGTTAATTGTCAAAATATTTGTATTGTTGACGAATCTGGATGCCAGCTAAAAACACGCTGGCATGACAGAATTGCCTACTCCCTTTGAGAGCTTTTCCCATGGTAAACTACATCTGGATTTAATTATTCACTTATTAAAAGGATTTAATTTATGAATGCACAAAGATCGGCGATGTCTGTTATTCCAGGCATTATTTTAATTATTTTGGGAATAATAGCCCTCAGCGCTGCGAATTTTACGACTTTATTATCGGTCATGTTACTTGGCGTACTTATCGCAATTGCCGGTGTCGTGATTGTATTAGATTCTTTTAAATCATGGTGGGGAAGTTGGGGTGGCTTTTTTCTACATGCATTATTGGGAATTTTGTATATTATAGCGGGCGTATTTTTAATTGATCAACCCTTGCTTGGTTCTATGTCCATCACATTCATGTTAGGTATTTTTTATCTGGTTGCTGGCCTTTTTCGCTTAATTACAGCGGCTTCCTGGAGAATGATACGCTGGGGTTGGAATTTCTTTAATGGATTGATCGCATTATTGTTAGGTATCCTGATTTTAGCTAACTGGCCACAATCCAGCTTGTTTATGATCGGGATATTTGTGGGAGTTGATTTGGTTTTTGCGGGTTGGGCTTATTTGATGGTTAGGCTTGCTATTAAATAGTTCCTCACTCGTAAGCCCGCGACGCTAAAAAGGCGTCGCGGATAACCGCTAGGGTACTTCATCCAATTTCTTCTTCAACAAATCATTAACCTGTTGTGGATTCATTTTCCCACCCGATTCTTTCATTGCCTGACCAACAAAGAAACCAAACAATTTATCTTTGCCGCCACGATAAGCTGCGACTTGTTCCGGATTCGCCGCAATAATTTTATCAATCAACGCTTGAATGGCGCCGGTGTCGGTCACCTGTTTCAAACCACGTTTTTCAATAATCTCATCAACTTCACCTTCCTGGTTCCACAAAGCTTCGAAAATACTTTTCGCGATTTTGCCAGAGATGGTGTTGTCAGCAATGCGTTGTACCAATTTACCTAATTGTTCAGCTGTTACCGGACTATCCGTAATTTCAATATCCGCTTTATTCAACGCAGCAGACAATTCACCCATCACCCAATTGGCCGCCAGTTTTGGTTGATTACCCGATTCTTTCACAACCGTTTCAAAAAATGCGGCTAAGGCACGGCTGCTAACTAAAACTGTCGCGTCATAATTATTAAGACTATATTGCTCCATAAAACGCTGCCGTTTTTGTTGCGGTAATTCCGGTAATTGTTGACGAGCAAGCTCAATCTGTTCTGTGGTAATGACTAATGGCAATAAATCCGGATCGGGAAAATAGCGGTAATCATTCGCTTCTTCTTTGCTGCGCATCGGACGCGTTTCATTTTTCGTAGGATCATACAAACGTGTTTCTTGTCTGACAGTGCCGCCACTTTCAATCAATTCAATTTGACGATCTACTTCATAATTAATCGCGCGTTCAACAAAACGAAATGAATTAATATTTTTTAATTCAGTGCGCGTACCATATTTGGTTTCACCGACACGACGTACAGACACATTCGCATCGCAACGAAAGGAACCTTCTTGCATGTTGCCATCACAAATTTCAAGATAACGAACAAGCGAGTGCAGTGCTTTGAGATAAGCTACCGCTTCTTTCGCCGAACGCATATCCGGCTCAGAGACAATTTCTAATAACGGCGTACCCGCACGATTTAAATCAATTCCACTTTGCCCATGAAAATCTTCATGCAAGGATTTTCCAGCATCTTCTTCCAAATGTGCGCGAGTGATATGAATGCGTTTGATTGTGCCATCATCCAAAATAATATCCATAAAACCTTTCTGCACCACAGGCAATTCAAACTGACTGATTTGATAGCCTTTCGGCAAGTCAGGATAAAAATAATTTTTACGTGCGAACACAGAGCGCATACTGATATCAGCGTTAATCCCTAAACCTAATTTAATTGCCATGTTGATGGCTTCTTTGTTTAAAACAGGCAAAACACCTGGAAAGCCAAGATCAATCGCGCAAGCTTGCGTATTAGGTTCTGCACCATAGGCAGTGGATGCACCAGAAAAAATTTTACTGACTGTAGAAAGTTGTGCGTGAACTTCAAGACCGATTACTGTTTCCCATTCCATCTTAAAATCCCTCCGGAGTACGTGTGTGCCAGTCAGTTGCTTTTTGATATTGATGTGCAACGTTTAATAATTTCGCTTCAGCAAAATAATTTCCGATTAATTGCATGCCAACCGGTAAGCCTTTGCTGAAACCAGCAGGAATAGAAATACCCGGTAAACCTGCAAGATTAACCGCAATCGTGTAAAGATCAGATAAATACATGCTGATTGGATCATCGGTTTTTTCACCGATTTTAAAAGCCGTCTCAGGTGATGTGGGACCCAGAATGACATCGACATTTTGAAACGCATTCGCAAAATCATGTCGAATCAAGCCACGAATTTTTTGTGCTTTTAAATAATAAGCATCAAAATAACCCGCTGATAATGCATAAGTACCAATCATGATGCGACGTTTCACTTCGCTGCCAAAACCTTCGCTGCGTGAACGTTTGTATAAATCTTCCAGATCGACTGGATCGACGCAACGATGGCCATAACGCACACCATCATAACGCGCAAGATTCGAAGAACATTCCGCTGGTGCGATGACGTAATAGGCTGGAATGGAAAGTGCTGTATTCGGTAAATGAATTTCATGCACCGTCGCCCCCATTTTTTCATATTCTTTAATGGCTGTTTCAATGGTTTTGGCAATGTCGCTATCTAATCCTTCACCAAAAAATTCTTTCGGTATCCCAATGCGCAAGCCACTGATTGAATCATTTAACGTTTTTGTATAATCCGGTACGGGCATATCCACGCTTGTTGAATCATGTTCATCAAAACCTGCCATGATATTTAATAACAGCGCGGTATCTTCTGCTGTGCGCGCAAACGGCCCGCCTTGATCCAGGCTGGAAGCAAAGGCAATCATGCCATAGCGCGAAACACGTCCGTAAGTGGGTTTGAGTCCAGTCAAATTGCAAAGTGATGCAGGTTGACGAATGGAACCACCTGTATCAGTTCCAGTTGCGCCAGGCGCTAAATGTGCTGCAACAGCTGCTGCAGAACCGCCGGATGAACCACCTGGCACACGGGTTAAATCCCATGGATTTTTCACGGGACCATAAAAACTGCTTTCGTTGGAAGAACCCATCGCGAATTCATCCATGTTTGTTTTGCCAAGTAACACAGTGCCGGCTGATTTAAATTTTATGGCAACCGTTGAATCATATGGCGAAATAAAATTATCTAACATTTTAGAGCCGCAACTGGTTTTAATGCCTTTCGTGCAGAAAATATCTTTCTGCGCGATGGGAATGCCGGTCAGTGGACCTGCTTTGCCTTGCGCGCGTAATTCATCTGCCTGTTTTGCATCTTCCAGAGCATGCTGTTCAGTCACGGTAATAAAGCAATTTAATTTCTCATCAAAACGTTTGATTCGTTCGAGAAAATACTGGGTGAGCTCAACGCTGGAAATTTTTTTCGCTGCGAGATCGCTCGATAATTCTGCAATAGTTTTGTAATGCATGCGGTTACCTTTTTATTCGTCTTCAATTACTTTAGGTACTAAATAGAGACCTGCTTCAACGCGTGGCGCAATTGCCTGAAAAGCATCACGCTGGTTGTGTTCGCTGACAGCATCCATACGCGCGCGCTGGCTTAAGTCGAGAGAATGTGCGATGGGATCAATACCCGTGGTATCTGCCTGATTCATCTGTTCGACGAAATTTAGGATATTAGACAATTGGGTAGTGTAGAGCGCGGTATCTTCAGGAGACAGATTAAGTCTCGCTAAATGCGCGATTTTTTTAACATCATCAGCAGTGAGTGACATGGCTTGCGTGGCTCCATTAAGCAGCAAAAGGGGGTAATTATACTGCTGACTTTTATAGGACACCACAGGGATTTTTAGCTAAGGCGAAATTGTTGTTTTTCCTCAACAGTATTCGATACTTTTTCTACTATCTCAGTCAAAACTTCCTGGACGATGCGGGTAGTGGGGGAGGGGGGTGCAAGTTCAGCTTTTTTAGCTTCGACATGTTTGGCGAGAGACATCATGAGTTCTGGGAGTTTATCTAACAGCCAATCGCTGGGTAATGTAATGTCACAAATTTCACAATGTTCTTGCAGTAATAAAGCAGAATATTTTTTACTGAATTCTTCTTTGATTGCAAGTGAGCGCATAGGCGTTTCTGTTTCAAGCTGATAAGCTGCGTCAGGCATGCCAAATTTAAAATATTTATAATGAATGGCATATTCTGGTTCTTTGTGCTCAGCAGGAAATTCCGCAATTTTTTGCGTGAGTAGTGCGAGCGGTGTCGTCACGCCAATCCAGGAATTGTAATAAATATTCACTCGTAATAGGGAGAGTGGTTCTGACCAACTCACAGCGCGATTATGAAAAGTATTACAGCGTGTTAAAAATGCATTAAACAAATCAGCAATTTCTTTTAAGCAGTATAGATCAGGATTAAGTTTGATTTGAAGGTTGTCTTTCTGGATTTTTGCGATACCTTGAAATAAATCATTAAAATATTTTTCAATGTCGGATTTGATATTATCGCTTTGATTGAGCTGCGAAAAATATTGCGCGGCTGTTTCTTCTAGAATATGCAGCAATCTTGCTTTCAACAAAAATAAATTTTGTTTGTTCTGGAGATGTTTCTCATAATACTCAAACTGCAAATTTTCAAGGCGCAATGCTAATGTGTCTAATTCTAGCTGTTTTTGTAACATTTTCTGATGGATGGCATGACCTTTCTGAATTCTTTTCTTGATTTTTTGAATGATGGGATCCGTTGCAAACCAGGCACATAATTCTTGTGGGATATTTTTTTCTAGACTATCAAAAGTAGTGCATAGTGCGGCGAATTTTTTTTTATAGGCCGCAAAATCTTCTGGGCGAAAAATAAGTAAACGATTTCTATCTTCTTGCCAATCCAAAAAAGTTTTTTCGAGAATGCCGAGTTCTGCTATTATTTTTTTTTCAGTTTCTGTCAGTGGGTCGTGCAGAGTTAATTTAAAATTATTGACGACTTGTTTTTCTTCGAATCGCCCAATGTTAATTTTAAATCGCGGTAATTCCAGTCGATAGACATTTTTTAAATTATCTTTTTCACTTAATATCGCAACGTAAGTTTCTGTTTCATTGATAGTGAGAGAAGTGAGAATATAATCATGCGCGTTTGTGTTAAGCAGACGGCTAAATTCAACGAAGAGTGCTTGAATTAAGGCTTCTTGATTTGATTTTTCTGCGGGATCACAATGTTCAGTCCAATTATCAGAAAATGTAATTGAAATAGTTGTGCCGGTTTTATTTATTATTCTGCGAATAAATGGCATGTTGACTCCTTGTCTTGGAAAGAGCCATGTCATGCCAGCAGGCTTTTAGCTGGCATCAAATGACATGGTTGCTGACACTGGGATTAAACGGCTCTCCAATACCCTTGATGCCAACGATGATGCCTGCTCCAACCCCCTTCAACCCAAACATAGCCGGGCGCGGCAACGGGTGCGGGGCGGTATGTGACATAATGTCCTGGTACCCAGTAGCCATATTCCCAGTGATCTGGAATCCAGGTGACATTGGCCGGTGGGGCATAATAAACGGGAGCTGGTGGAGCGTAATAAGCCGGTGCTGCGGCATAATAAACAGGGGCGGGTGCAGCATAGACTGGACCATATATTCCAACGCCAATGGCAACTCGAGCGAAGGCCACATTAATTGAAAGAGCGAAAATACTAACAGAAACAAGGCATTTTGCGATCGTTGATAGATTTAATCTCATGCTATTTCCTCAGATTGTTTTTGCAGCAGCTATGCTAGCACAAATTGTACTAATTGCTGCTTTTTTTGCGCATATCTGCTGTTAATGTCGCTGAGAGGATTGAGGATTGGGTGGTTGTTTTGTATCTCCATCTGTTTCTGTTGAAGTATCATCATGACGATGTGTAAAAACACTTTTGCCACTGAGTGAATGACTCACTTTCGGTACTTCATTCTTAGCCTCTTGTAACTCTATCCCTTTCTTTCGTTGCCAAAATTTCTTTGCCGCAGTCGCAGTACTGCCTCCTCTTACGATTTTGATTTTTTTCCCTCGTTCATCAGCTGGTTTGGGTGCTTTGTTTAAGCTTTCTCCCGTTTTTACTGTAACGTAGGATGAAAATAGTTTGGAGATGGAGGCGACGATGCCACCCGCATATATTCCGATAGCAATTTTTGCAAGCACGGTTAAAGGAGTTAACAATCCAACTGACAAAACACTTGCAGCAATAGAACCCGCTGCGGGCAGTAGTTTTAAAGTAGAAGCAGCAAATGTTTTAACAACGCATCCAAAGGAAGGTGTCTCAGTCGACACTCCCGTTACTTTTTCATAGAGTTTATTACCCCACCAGATAGGGTTGAATAAATGGATGCCTGAATCAATAAATTGTCGGGTATAAGAAAGCACATCACCCACGAATGATAAGGTTTGACCTATACACCAAAATGGAGAAAGAATGATTGCAGTCACGGCTTTACCCAGAAATTTTGCGACAGGTTTCAAAGCCCTAACAATTGGTTTATCAAAGAAAAGATTTACTTCTAATTCATCATCCAGCGTATCTTTAACTTTATTATACAAACCATAAACTGAGTTAGTCATTATGATCGCAAGACTACGAGATAGATATTCAAGTCCTGTCGTAAGCGCAATTTGAAATAAATTAAGCGCAGTGAAAATGTATAAACCACTTGCCCATTCGATAGTACTATAGCTACGTGCAATGACACCGAGTTTATCTAAGACGGCTCTAGGCCCTGTTTTCTCCATGCCGGTCGTAACGGTTGGGTTGTTTTTTGGATCGCGCCGCCATATTTCATAAGGCAGTTCGCCAGAAGGTAATTGCATGTAGGAGGAGGTAACCAAAAAAGGAACTGAATCTAAACCCATTTTTGCCGGGCCGGTATTACCGATTTTTATTCCAAACGACATCTCAACAGAAGATCGAAACATATTCATATCCTCCACAGCTTATCTATTTATTATAGTTGCGATTCAAGAAAGAATTTCTGTCTTTGGAATCACCGAGTTGGCGGGCAATTATTGCCCAACCATGTGTTTTAATTCACGATTTGTATTTTTTTCTCACTATAGTTATAGCTAGTTTATTTCTTATCTATTAGAATTCACTCATTACTTGGATATTAAGGAAATTTTGCAGTTATGCTGAAAATACTACGTGGCTATTTTTCAAATGATCTTTCGATCGATTTAGGGACGGCAAATACGCTGATTTATGTACGTGGCAAAGGTATTGTGCTGAATGAACCATCTGTTGTTGCGATTCGCCAAGGTGCGGCTAATGGGCAAAAACACGTTGCTGCTGTGGGTAGCGAAGCGAAGCTCATGTTGGGACGTACGCCTGGAAATATTACTGCAATTCGTCCAATGAAAGATGGTGTTATTGCCGACTTTTATGTCACTGAAAAAATGCTGCAGCACTTTATTCATAAAGTGCATGAAAATCGTTTTCTACGTCCAAGTCCTCGTGTACTGGTTTGTGTGCCATGTGGCTCAACGCAAGTTGAACGACGTGCGATTCGTGAATCAGCAATCAGTGCGGGCGCTCGCGAAGTATTCTTGCTGGAAGAGCCAATGGCAGCTGCGATGGGTGCGGGCATGCCGGTGGATGAAGCGCGTGGTTCTATGGTTGTCGATATCGGTGGTGGTACGACAGAAGTGGCTATTATTTCTTTAAGCGGCATTGTGTATTCTGCTTCAGTGCGTATTGGTGGCGATCGTTTTGATGAATCTATCGTGAGTTATGTGCGTCGTAATTACGGTATCTTGATTGGTGAATCAACTGCTGAGCGCATCAAACATGAAATTGGTTCCGCTTATCCTGCGAATGAAATTCGTGAAATGGAAGTGCGCGGACGTAATCTTGCTGAAGGTATTCCACGTAGCTTCACATTAAACAGCAACGAAATTTTGGAAGCGTTGCAAGAACCATTATCTGGTATTTTAGGCGCAGTGCGTGCGGCATTAGAACAAGCGCCACCCGAACTTGCATCCGATATCGCAGAGCGTGGAATGGTATTAACTGGCGGTGGCGCATTGTTGCGTAACATTGATCGTTTATTTATGGAAGAAACTGGGTTACCCGTGATTATTGCAGATGAACCATTAACCTGTGTTGCTCGCGGTGGTGGTAAAGCATTAGAAATGGTTGATACAGTCGGCATGGATTTTCTCTCTAGAGAATAAAATTGTAGGGGCGGGATTGTAGGGGCGGACCTGCGTGTCCGCCCGGACTGCTAAAGAGGATTGAGCCATTAAATTCTTATTTGCCAGAGAATCACAGCCAGGATTACGCATGTTTGTCCTGGCGACACTATCAATCGTTTTGATGGTGGTTGATAAACGTGTCGATACGTTTGCGCAAGTTCGTGCTGCACTTTCAATCCCGATTGCACCCATACAATATGCGGTGAGCTGGCCTGTTAAATTTATTAATGACATGGGTCGCGTGCTGAGTTCTCATGATAGTTTGATCAAAGAAAATCTTGATTTGAAAGCAGAGCAACTCTTAATGAAAGCACAAGTGCAGCGCTTGTTGGCACTCGAATCCGAAAATAATCAACTCAAAGCATTGTTACGTTCATCGACTGAAATACAAGGTAAAGTGTTGGTTGCTGAAATTCTTTCTATTGATACCGATCCTTTTATTAATCAAGTTACCTTAGACAAAGGTTCCAGAGATGGTCTGTATGTTGGCCAGCCGGTACTGGATGCTAATGGGGTGATGGGTCAAATTATTCAAGTGGGTGCGCTAACCAGTCGCGTATTATTGGTGAATGATTCACATAGCGGTGTGCCTGTGCAAGTCACTCGAAATGGAATGCGTGCGATTGCAGTAGGCGATGCTTATACGGGTAAATTACGCTTGGTCAATATACCGCAGACAGCGGATATCAAAGTAGGCGATTTACTTTTGACATCAGGATTAGGTGAACATTATCCTGAAGGTTATCCGGTCGGCCAAGTGACTTCTGTAATTAAAGATCCCGGCTTACAGTTTACGACGATATTGGTTGAGCCAAGCGCAAAATTGGATCGTAGCCGAGAAGTTTTATTGGCTTGGCCAAATAAAACAATCCAAGCTAAAAAATAATTGGAGCAATGCCGATGGGAAATTCGACAATGACTCAAACACACAGCTGGTTTATTGTTCCAATGACTTTTCTGGCTGCATTCATTTTAACACTATTACCTATGCCTGAATGGACTGTCTGGTTGAGACCAGCCTGGGTTGTCATGGTCGTTGTGTATTGGATCATGGTGTCACCGCATCGCGTGAATGTCGGTACGGCGTGGCTCATGGGGATTTTTCTGGATGTGTTAAATGGCACATTACTTGGCGAACATGCGCTTGCCATGACGCTGGTTGCTTATGTCGTTGCAAGAATGCCAAGCCGATTGCGAATGTTTCCTTTGTTACAGCAAGGATTTATTATTTTTTTACTCGTTTTACTTTATCAGTTTGTACTTTTCTGTGTGCAAGGATTTCTAGGGCAATTACCTTCTACTTGGTTATTTTGGTCGCCACCTGTGACCAGCATGTTATTATGGCCTTGGGTATTTAGTATAATACGAAATTGCCGACGACGATTTAGAGCGGTTTAACATCTGCTGTAGCGGGTATTCATGTCTGAAGAAATACTAATAAATGTTACACCGCGAGAAGTGCGTATTGCGCTATTGAGTAATGGCGTCTTGCAAGAAATTCATATCGAAAGAAGTTTGCATCAAGGCTTGTTAGGAAATATTTACAAAGGCCGCATTAATCGATTAATGCCAGGCATTCAAGCTGCTTTTGTTGATATTGGCTTGGATCGCTCCGCGTTTTTGCATATCAGTGATGTACAAGGTTATGAAGCATTAGTTGCCAGAGCGAATAATGCGCATCTTGATATTCGCGATGTGTTGCGAGTCGGCCAAGATTTATTGGTGCAAGTTTATAAAGATCCACTCGGTTCAAAAGGCGCGCGCTTAACAACGCTGCACACGATTCCTTCCCGTTATCTTGTTCTAACGCCCGGCATTTTTCAAATCGCTGTTTCACAAAAAATTGTTGATGAGACAGAGCGTGAGCGTTTAATTAATCTCATCACACCAGGCGAACAAGGCGGTTATATTTTCCGTACTGCGGCTGACGGAGTTAATCAGGCAGAGTTACAAACGGATAAAGAATTTTTAAATACCTTATGGTCCGAAGTAATTTTGCGGGCAAAATCTGCAAAACCAGGTGAGCTCGTTTATGAAGAAATTCCAATCGTGTTAAGAGTGTTGCGTGATCTTGCTGGCTATGAAGTAGAAAAAATTCGTGTCGACAATGAAACGGCGATGCTCGAAATGAAAGAATTTGCGAATCGTTATGTTCCGGCACTCACCGAGCGCATTGAATTTTATGCTGGCGATAGACCGATTTTTGATATTTATTCGGTGGAAGATGAATTACAAAAAGCATTGCAACGCAAAGTCTATTTAAAATCCGGCGGCCATTTGGTGTTCGATCAAACAGAAGCAATGACGACCATCGATGTGAATACTGGATCTTATCTGGGACACGCTAATCTCGAACAAACAATTTTTAAAACAAATTTAGAAGCGATCGAAATTATTGCGCGTCAAGTCAGGCTACGCAATTTAGGTGGAATCATCATTATTGATTTTATCGACATGGCAGATCCTATGCATAAAGCGCATTTACTCGAAACATTGAGAACGGCGCTTGCCAAAGATAGTGTACGTACCGAAGTGAGTGAGTTAACCAGTTTGGGTTTGGTGCAAATGACACGAAAACGCACGCGCGAAAGTCTGGAACATATTTTATGTGTCCCATGTCCCGTGTGCCAGCATCGTGGTTCGATTAAATCGATGTCGACTGTTTGTTATGAAATTTTTCGCGAGTTAAAACGTATTTCAGAAAATTACCCGTGGGCTGGTTTTTTAATTTTGGCGGCGCAGGAAGTTGTGGATTATCTGTTGGACGAAGAATCAATTATGTTAGCTGATTTAGAATCGCTGTTAGGCAAGCCTATCAAATTACGAGTCGAATCATCTTACACCCAAGAGCATTATGATATTTTACCCATGTCAGACAAGGAATAGTGCGTGACGACTTTTTGGAGAAAAGTAGTTGTTACGATAGGTTATTTTGCGGCAGGCTGCATTATTCTGTCAGCATTGCTCGTCAGTGTAACGCGTCTTCTAACGCCGTTGCTGAATGACCATCGCGCGGATTTTGAAAAAATCGCGAGCCGATTAATGGATCGACCCGTGCACATCGGAAACATTAATATTAGTTGGGATGTGCTTGAACCGGAGTTGGCTTTACAAAATGTCACGTTGCTTGATCAACAAACCACACAACCTGTTTTAGATATTCCACTCATTACAATTAATTTAAATATTCTGCACAGTCTGCTAAGTCGTCAATTCGTTATGGATAGCATGACGGTATCTGATGTGCATTTAACCTTGCGTCAACAAACAACTGGCGAAATTAATTTGCAAGGATTTACCGCCGGGTTGGCAATGTCGGATACGTTGAGTGGTAATTCATTAAATTCAAATGCAGTGCTTGCCTGGATTTTTTCGCAGCCTAATTTAAAGTTACGCAATTTTGCCATTCAATTTATTCCTGCACATGGAGATACAAAATCAGTCACACTGAAATCTCTCGCATTACAAAATAGTTCGGATAAACATCAGTTGAAAGGCAAGGCGACTCTGAATCAGGCGGTTCCAACTAAAATCACAATTGATTTTAAATGGGATGGTGAGGTCACTGATCTCTCGCATATTTCTGCAAATTTATATCTTTATTTAGAAGGAATTTCATTGCCGCAATGGCTGAGCGATAAATCCTGGCATGATTTATCGATTCAACAAGGATTAGGCAATGCGAAAGTTTGGGCGGTCTGGAATAAAAATACCTGGCAAAAAATACAAACGACTTTGCAATTTTATAATATCGACGCACGCTCACAAACCACTAAAAAAGCAATCGATATATCGCGCTTAAATGGCAATTTCGCTTGGGAGCGTTTGGGTGAGGATGAAATTATCACCGGTGATAATATCTTAACTGATTTGCCCAATCATTTATGGCCCAACACGAATTTTAAATTGCGTTATTCGCATGCAGCGGATGGTGCATTGGTTGTTAAACATTTTCAGTCTGACTACATCGATTTGGCAGACAGTGCAAAATTAATCGCAGCGAGTGGTATATTGTCGGCGGATAATCAATCGTGGGTGTCTCATCTTAATCCCAAAGGCGAGTTGCGCAATATAAAAGTCGATGTAAATGGCCCGCTGACTGATTTTGCGAATATTTCTGTTTTAGCGAATTTTTCTGGAATTGCGATTGATGCTTGGGAAAAAATTCCACGATTGAAAAATTTAAAAGGAAGCATCGATTGGAATGGCAAACAAGGCGATTTCAAGTTGGATAGTCAAGATGCGTTAATTAATCTAAACCAGATTTTCGGAAATTCCCTGCAGTTTAATCAATTTACTTCAGCGCTGCACGGACAACTGGATGCAGCAGGCACGTGGGTGTTTACCGCTAAAAATATTCAAGCGATTAATTCGGATGTTAACGTTTCTGCTGAGGCTACGTTGACAGTGCCAAAGAATGATTCGATGAGCATTGACTTAACTGGGAAGTTTACGTTACTGAATGCGGCGCATATTAGTTATTATTTACCATTAAAATTATATGATCCGGCATTAATTACCTGGCTGCGGCATGCATTTATTAGTGGGCAAGCGACCGCGGGGAAAGTGATTTTACAAGGTAAATTAAATGATTTTCCTTTTGATAATGGCACTGGAAAATTTGAGATTAGTGCGTTGGCACAAAATATTGAATTTGATTATGCACCCGGTTGGCCAATGATGCATAACGTCAATGGAAAATTAGTTTTTTCCGGTCGTGCCATGTCGATTGATTTGCTGGGCGGACAAGTGATGGATGTGCCCATTCAGTCAGCGCATGCAGAAATCCCGTATTTTGGTGATGCAAAACCACAAATATTAAGTGTGCGCGGAAAAGTGCAAGGTGACTTGGCGCAAGGAATGGATTTTATTCAGCATAGTCTTTTGCAAAAAACCATAGGAAAAAATTTATCTGAATTGAAAATGAATGGCCCAATGCAACTTGATTTAGGTTTAACAATTCCGTTGGGTTCACCTAGCGATGCGAAAGTGGAAGGAAAAACCACGGTCACCAATGCAACCTTGAATTTGCCCGATTGGAATTTAGCATTACAAAATTTATCTGGTACGTTTAATTTTTCTGAAGAAAATATCACAGCATCCAATATGACTGCCCAGTTATTTTCGCATCCCATCACACTGAATCTTGCGACAGAACATCCTTCGAATAAAGCAGGCTTTGTGACAGCAGAATTGCAAGGTAGTATTGATACCAATGATTTAAAAAACTGGTTACAACTCCCAGTTGATCAATTGCTGCAAGGCACTACGAATTATCGTGCAGAATTAAAATTACCGCCAGAAGGACAATCAGCAACACAAGTGATTGTGTATTCCGATTTAAAAGGAATAACCGTTAATTTGCCCGGTGATTATGGCAAAAAAGCAGATGCGACAACCAATTTTCAATTTTTATTAAGTGCTAGCGGTAATCAGCCGCTCAAAACGAAATTGACTTACGATAAATTATTTTCTGCAGCACTGACATTACAACGCGTCAAACAAAAATTTACGTTGTTAAATGGTAATGTCAATTTAGGTAGCGGCGATGCGAATTGGCCAACGCAACCTGGCATTATTGTCACGGGTAATTTAGATGAATTAAATTGGGATAAGATACAACCTTATGTTGCGCAATTTACTGCGAATAAAAAAACGAGCGCGCTAAAAACGAATTCAGCATTCATTGATCCTGATATGTTTCGTGCGCTGGATATTAAAGTCAATTCAGCAAATTTAGCTGGAATGAAATTAAATCGAATTCGAATTCAATTAACGAAACAAGGTGACAAATTTGCGTTGGGTTTAACGAATACTGAAATGGCAGGCCAAATTCTTTTGCCAGCGCCTGGTTCAGAACAAATGATTCAAGCCAAGTTTCAATATTTACATTTGCTGCCGCAAACGAAAGGTGAATTTCAATCGAAGTTGAATCCTAAAACATTGCCCGCGATTTCATTTGTGAGTGATGACGTTCGTTATGGTGATATGGATTTGGGGCATGTGATATTAAATTTAGTTCCCGCGCGTAGCGGAATTTCGATCAAACAATTGGATCTCAGTTCATCGGCTTATACATTACATGCAGTGGGTGATTGGGTAGGTAATAACAGTCATTTGCAGGGAAATATTAATACGTCTAATGTGAGTGATGTATTAAAAGCATGGGGCTTTTCGTCGGCTAATTTAGTGGGTGGTGATGGTGATGCGGATTTTGATCTGAGCTGGTCAGGCGCACCGTTTAAACCTTCCATGCAAGGATTGTCAGGCACTATTTCATTTAAATTAGGTAAAGGCAGAATTATTAATTTAAGTGAATCCACTGACGCAAAAATGGGTTTGGGCCGATTGTTAAGTGTGTTTAGTTTGCAAAGTCTGCCGCGTCGCCTGAGTTTGGATTTTAGTGATTTATTCGAGAAGGGATATAGTTTTGATTCGTTGAAAGGTGATTTTACTTTGCGAAATGGTAATGCGACAACGCAAAACACAGCATTCAATGGTCCAATTGCAGGCATTGCGATTACGGGAAGAATAGGATTTATTGCTAAAGATTTTGATATGAAATTAAATGTCACGCCATATGTCACATCGAGTTTGCCTGTGCTAACTGCATTGGCGACGGTAAATCCGATTGCAGGAATTGCAACTTGGATGGTGGGTAGTGCGATGTCGAAGATGATTACTTACACTTACACTATTACTGGGTCTTGGGATAATCCGATTTGGACGCAGGTTAGTAAGCAGAAAACGGCGCAGCCGGTTAGATGAAGTGTGTGTCATCCTGAGCGCAAGCGAAGGATCTCCTTATATGAGGAGATCCTTCACTTCGTTCAGGATGACAAGAGTAATTTAATTACCTAACTCTCTTGAAGCCACTCACATCTCTTACCTGTTTTTCATTAAGCTTATCTATCGTGCCCGCAAAACTCGGATTCCAAGCTTCATTTCCATTATGCTCTGTACGAATGTTATCTATTTTTTGTTGAACAGCAGCTATATCATACTGTCCTTGTTTGAGTTGCGTACTAATCATATTAAGAAGATCATAAACCGCATCTGTACCACCAGAACGTTTAGCAAACAGACCTGTTCCTGCCTTTTTGCGTAGCGAGCTGATAGTGCCAAGCTCTTGCAATAAGCCTAAATAACTTGGATTTTTACTTGTTTCTTCTTCTTGTATTTTTTTGATGATATGTGCATATCCTCTCGGAATATGAATGCTTTCCGATTCGTTGTTGTCTTTTAATATCGTCACAGATGACCAGCTTCCCAGACAACTTTTTTGGCGTCGTGCAAATTCGATATCTAACAATATGGGTCTAATCAAATTATAAATTTCTCTACAAGTACTTTCTGAATTGGAACTTATTGAAAGCTCGTTATTACCATCTGCGGTAGGTGTAGATGCAGCCGATGTAGGCGTCGTAACACTCAATACCGATGATGGTGATGGGCCCATGCCAAATGACACTGCTATTGGTGATGGAGGCATCTGAACATCAACAGTGAGTTCTCGTTCTACTACTGCTTTGGCTTCATTCTTCTGAGCTATATAAGCATTCCAGTTATCTTCAGTCACAAAATTCTCGAGTAATTTTGTACTGTCACGCAGTTTTCTGGTTGCCTCAAGATGAATTTCTGCCAACTCTTTTACTTTGCTGATAGACATTCCAATTTCAGCAACAGCTTCTTCCATAAATTGAAGATCTTCTGTAACTGTGGTGAGTTTTTCGGGATTAGAAGATTTCGCTTTGGCATTTGTTAGACAAAATCTAACATCATTGTAACAAGTTGCTCGCTCAAAAAGTGGCAACTGCTTCTTGATGCGTTCGGCTGCTGTCTCTATTAAAGTCGCATTACGAAGCGCTTTGGTTCGTAATTGCTCTCTTTCATTTTGCTCTCTCAGCGATACATCTTCCCGATGTGCCAGAATTGTATCGTCACAAAGTTTTTCTATGACGTCGACGTTTTCCGTATAAGTTGCTACTTGCGCTCTTCTGTTTGCGCATTCACTAACAAATGTTGTTGTGTCAGCAAAAGAAGTTGTAAGAACTAGTTTATGTTGTTTGAACTGTTCAGCATGAGCTTGGGTTTGTTCTTGGAGTAATTCGAAGTTAGGTTGAAGTCTCTTTACCATCAATAGTGCAATATCAGGATCGGTTGTTGCAACAGCGCGTGTGACAGACGAATATTGTCGACGTGCATTTGTCACGCGAGTGCCAATTTGCTCAAATAAGGTTTTGATCACAACCCAAGAGTTTTCTGGACTGATGTTAGCATCAAAGGCAATTGTTCCGCTTGCATCAATCGATGCAAATCCAATAAAGAGAGCATTAAATTCTTTTATAGAAAAATCAGCGAGGGGCAATTTCTTGCTTAAATGCGCCGCATAAGCTTTTACCGCGTTCTGTAAAAGTTCTAGCAGTCTGCTTGAGGCAGCATCCAGCTTTTGCTGTCTTTCTTCAGCTTGAGTCAGGGCAGCATATAATACTTCTTCTACTGCTTTTCGTCGGGCTAGTACTGTGTTACCCGCATCCCTAAGTGATTGGTAGACTTCTTGATAGCTTGTTTTTAATGTCTCCAAAGTATCAACAGGATAATAAGTTTGAAATTGCGAGCCTATAAGGTAATCTTTTTGTGATAAACAGTCAGTAACCCGTCTATATTGGTCATGAAATAAATCGCTTATTTCAGCAAAACTTGAACCAGCATCATCTAGCGCAATAGACCACGTGTAATATTCACTTTCCAAGCCAAATAACTTAAGCGATTTTTCAAGCTTAGCTTTTTTTGCTTGTTCTTCAGATGCATCTCGTTTTTGTCGTCGCAACATATTCAAAGCTCCCCGTCGTGGCATGAATATCTGGTCTCTATTTGAACTAATCATTATCTAACATCTATATATTAACCTATAAATGCTTAAGAAACACTTAACTCACTGTTATACAAGCAAATGTCATCATCTTGTCATAATCGATTGCTACCCTGCAGCCAACCTATTGAAATGGATCAAAAAAATGACTCTGTGGGCAAAATTGAAGGTATTTGATCATTACCGTCGGACTGCTTTAGCCATGCTGCCAATCTCATTTTCACTGATTTTGTACCTGATTTTAATGCAAGGTGATGGCTTTTTATTACCCGAATGGTTCTTGGATTTAATTATCGTTCCTGCCTTTGCAGGCAATTTATTATCGGGTTCGACTTACATTGGCAGAGGCCTTGATTTAGTGCCCCAGGCCCCTGGTATAAAGGAAAAAATAGGGACGTGGCTTGGTATTGGACTTGGTATTGCAGTTGGAATTGCAGCCACCGTATTACACGACAGCATTCCTTTTGTTTCTTCTTTATCGGGCGTTGCGAATGCGATCTTCACGCTGGGTCAAATCAGCGTTTTTGCTGGCTTTGGTAATCGAATCGGTAGTTCGTTAGATAAAAGCCGATTGCCCAATGAACAAAAAGCAATTGGTGCAGCAAGTTTAATTGGTTTTGGTGCCGGTCTCGCACTGTTTTTAACATCATCTGTCGCGCTTGTCTCAGTTGTTGGTATCACTTCATTTGTTACGCTGGGTGCGGCTATTCCATTTTGGTTAGGCGGTATTTTATTTGTAACAACTTTTTCTAGCACGCTTGCCTCTTTCGCAGATTACACAACGAAAGCATTCAATTTTGTGAAATCTAAATCGTCGCCGGATGAAAAAACAGAGCGACGTGTCAACGAACGGTTTCACGAATATCGTGGTTCTTTTTGCGGAGTTGGTGCGGGTTTTATTGTTGGCAGTGTGATCGTGGGAGCACTCCTGGTAACACAACCGCATATTTTTGTTGGTATTTTAGGTGTGATTGCAGCAACACTGGTTATCACAACTAGTATCAGCGTAATAGGTGGTTTGTGTTCGCGGGTCGGTCGTTTACTGGATGGTTTCAAACAAAAAAAAATATTAGAAGTGCCAGCAGAAAAAATGGTATCGAGTCCCGCTCAGACGATAAAGCTACTTAATGAAAATAAACCAGACCCGACGCCTCTATTAAGATCAGCGCCAATTCCCGTCCCTGAACCAAGAAGACCAGCGCGTGCCTCAGAAGTAGGTTTCTATCGAACTTCATCACTTAGAACAGTTAGAAAAACTGATACTATATTTTCGGCTCAGCATAAATTAGGTAGAATGACCGCATGAAAACTAAAGTCATATTGATTGTTGAAGATGAAGCTGCAATTCGGGACATGCTCCAGTTTGCGCTGGCGCCCACTGGTTTTGAGATCATTGAAGCGGGTGACGTCGCAGAAGCCGAAAAAAAATTAGGAAATACGCTGCCTGATTTAATTTTACTGGATTGGATGTTACCGGATATCAGTGGCGTTGAATTTTCTAAACGTTTAAAACGCAATCCGCTTACCAAAAATATTCCCATCATCATGTTGACTGCCAAAGCTGAAGAAGAAAATAAAATAAAAGGCTTGGAATCCGGCGCAGATGATTATGTGACAAAACCATTTTCTCCGCGTGAATTGATTGCGCGTATTAACACAGTGTTAAGACGCGGCCCACTCGTGGATACGGATGGCGTGATCCAATTTGCAAAATTGTCGATAAATGTGAATAACCATCAAGTCAAAATTGGTGATCAACTACTGGCACTCACCGCGATTGAATACAAATTATTATATTTTTTCATAACGCATCCCAATCGAATTTACACACGAGAGCAATTACTCAATCATGTCTGGGGATTGAATACCTATATCAATGAACGCACCGTTGATGTGCAAATAAAACGTTTGCGTAAGCAATTAAAAACGCATGGTTGCGATCATTATCTTAAAACAGTGCGCGGCAGTGGCTATCAATTTTCGGAAACTGCAGTATGAAAGATAATTTACAAGAATTGTTAGCCGCTTTGCCAGAGCAAGTGGTGAATCATATTCAGCATCTTGAACGCATCCGACAAGATTTTGTGGCCAATGTGTCGCATGAGTTACGCACGCCGTTGACAGTGATTCATGGTTATCTCGAAGCATTGCTGGATCAGGATTTAGATGCAACAAAACCCTGGCGAAAAATTTTTTTGCAAATGCATCAGCAAACACTGCGCATGGAAAATTTGGTCGAAAATTTATTGTTGTTATCGCGTTTAGAAAGTCACGAACTTGAAAATAAAATTAAAAAACCAGTGCTGATTGCGGATATGTTAGAAACATTAGTACAAGAAGCCAAAGAACTAAGTGGTGATTTGAATCATGATATTCAACTGATCGCAGATAAAAAATTAAAATTGATCGGTTATGAAGATGAATTACATAGTTTATTTTCCAATATTATATTTAATGCAGTGAAATACACGCTCGCAAATGGAAAAATAACGATAGCTTGGTATAAAAAAAATAAATCGATTTTTTTTGAAGTGACTGATACGGGTATTGGCATCGCAACAGAACATATTCCACGGTTAACCGAACGTTTTTATCGCGTGGATCCCGCGCGTTCACGTGCGAGTGGAGGAACAGGTTTAGGATTGGCGATTGCAAAACACGTGTTGTTGCGACATGATGCAAAGCTTGAAATTCAGAGTGGATTGGGTAAGGGAAGTGTGTTTACTTGTGTTTTCCAATCGTAGGGGCGGATCCCGGCCACAAACATGCCGGGGTCTGCCCCTGCAGTTTTATGGACCCGTTGGTTTAAATTCTGTTGCAGCTTGGGCCGTTTCTTCAGGTTGAGGCAACAGTTTATATTTTCTCAGGTTGCACACCATCCATGTAGCTTTATCATGATTTTTTTCTGCAAATTGACGAGCCGTATTTTTAACATTTTTAGTCACATCGAAGTCATTATTTACATGTTGCGACAATTCTCTGACTAATTGTTCGGATTCAGCATAATGATTTTTAAATAAATTAAATTTTGTGACAAGACCTTTCACTAAACCTTTTGTTGAAGCTTCTGTCAACGCATGTTCTCTACAATGCAAAGTTTGCATTGTAATAATCGGGCGTTCAGAAATAAATGAAAGAACGTGAAGGGTAATTGCATCGGGCAGTTGGCTGAATCCGAGGGATTGTTGTCTGGATAGAATAATTGTATCAAGTGCTATTATAATCGGTATTATTATTTGATTGTATGCATCGATGCAATCATTAAATAAATCTTTTTCCCCCATAGAAACTGCAACTTCATAAGCTGTTCGATTCTGCTTATTTCGTGCATTAACATTAACACCGAATAATAAAAGCCAGACCATCATCTCTTTGATTTTTTGGTCTGTTGCATCCATTCCAATAGTAAGATGCAAATAGGTTCCTCCCTCTTCTTGGGGATTGGGGTAATTCTTGGGAATGCCAGAATTGAATATGATTTTCATGATGTCAATACGGCCCGCCTTATAAGCCTCATACAAAACATATCCGAGACCATAATAATCAATTTTTTTTAGATAAGATAAATTGGATTGCCCCTTGATTAGTTGTGCAGCGAGCTTAGCCAGCTCTTTTACACACTCCCAATGAGGACGACCAGCTGCCAATTGAATTGGACGGGTACCTTCCACGTAACGCTCTTTAGATCCAGGAGCTCTATTATGCTTTGCCGACAACTCCGTGGAAAAATATTTAGTAAGTAATGGAATAATCGTAGAATTTCCTGCTTTAGCTGCAACACCATAAACTGTGTCATCATCTTCAGAATCGTAACCTTCTGCAGCTTTTTCATCTAATAGCATTTGGGTGGTAGCAAGTTGATTCTTATCTTGAATTGCAAGTTTTAACGCGCGATATAACAGATACGGTTCAGCTTTAAAGTTCATAGCTTTGCCAATATTTATAATAGCTTTGACGCAATTAAATTTCTTAAAATAGATAGCCCATCCCAGAATTGTTCTCTCTGTGCCATCTGTACCTGGCATAACTAGGCCTTTATCCAAAGGTACAGAACGCGATTTAACTAAGTGAGTTAATATCTCTACATTGCCATCTATAATAGCTTGCAGGACAGGTGGAATAGACATTCTTTGCATAAGACTATAGCCTCGTTTTGTATAACTTATTGATTATATATTGTTATAATGTGAGCAATAATTATACTGCAGAAAGATTAAGCCTTTATTAAGGCTGGTTAGTTCGTTTCGCATTCGCGCGCAAAATAGCGGCTTGAATATACGATTGTTTCTCGGAAAGAGGTGTTGGGTTTTCTGCGGCAAGCGTTGCTGATTTTGGTTGTAATCGTATTTCTCGCGCACAATGACGTTCGCGAAAATGGGCAGGCGTATGTTCGCGCTCTGCAATGGTCACCATATCAATACAATCAACTGGGCAAGGCGCAATACATAATTCGCAGCCCGTGCATTCGTTTGCAATCACAGTATGCATTTGTTTCGCGCCACCTAAAATTGCATCGACTGGACACGCTTGAATGCACTTGGTGCAGCCAATACATTCTGCTTCACGTATCACAGCAACACTGAGCGGTTTTGCTTTTTGTTCCATTTCTTGCATGAAAGGCGTGGGATCTTGTTCTAGTAATTCACCCAGCGCAATTAAGCCTGGGACGCCACCAGGCGGACAAAGATTAATAGGCGCTTCTTTTTCAGCAAGTGCTTTTGCGTACGGCAGGCAACCGTTATAACCGCAAAGTCCACATTGGGTTTGCGGTAATACGGCATCAATTTGCTCCTGCGTGAGTTTGCGGCAAGACATTATTGTACCTTCATTCCAGGCTCTGCACCTGTTTCTGGACTGATGACCCAAAGATCTTTTTCGCCATTGCCTTTCGCGACTAACAGCATGCCTTCAGACAAACCAAAACGCATTTTGCGTGGCGCTAAATTCGCAACCATGACAATTAATTTTCCTAATAATTCTTCCGGTTGATAAGCCGATTTAATTCCAGCAAAGACTTGACGCTTTTCATTGCCTAAGTCTAATTCGAGTTGCAATAATTTTTCAGCGCCTTCTACATGTTCTGCGCGAATGACTTTTGCAATGCGTAAATCAATTTTTGCGAAATCTTCAATGCTGATAAATGATTTTTTTTCAGCTTCGATAGCGGCTGGTTTTTCTGACGCATCCATTTTAAGTTCCTCAATTTGTTTTTTGTCGAGACGTTGTGCTAACGGTTCAAATTCTTTAATTGCATGATTCAAGAGTGGTGTATCTTTGTCTGCCCAGGTGAGTGGTTTGCAATTTAAAAATTTCTCTACCTGAATTGCAGTTTCTGGCATGACGGGTTTTAGATAAATCATCAATGTGCGAAACAAGTGAATTCCCATGCTGCAGATCGCATGCACATTTTCTTTTTGTGCTGGATCTTTGATAGCCGACCATGGTTTTTTTTCATCGATGTATTGGTTGGCGCGATCGGCAAGCGCCATGATTTCTCGCATGGCTTGGCTAAATTCCAGATTCTCGAATTTTTCTGCGATGGAATTACCTTTCGCTGCAAACTCGTTGAATAATTCAGGTTCCGCTAATTTTTCCGCTAATTTCCCAGCAAAATATTTATTGATAAAACTCGCTGAGCGACTCGCGATATTAACAAATTTTCCAACTAAATCAGAATTCACGCGTTGCGTAAAATCATCTAAATTAATATCGAGATCTTCGACGCGATCACTTAATTTGGTTGCAAGATAATAACGTAAATATTCTGGTTTTAAATGATTAAGATACGTGCGCGCTTTGATAAATGTTCCGCGCGATTTTGACATTTTCTGTCCGTCGATGGTTAAAAAACCATGCGTGAAAATCCGGGTTGGACAGCGATATTCTGCGCCGTGTAATAACGCCGGCCAAAATAATGCATGGAAATAAATGATGTCTTTGCCGATAAATTGATGCAATTCAACTTTGCTATCTTTTTCCCAATATTCATCGAAATTTAATTTTTTATTTTTTTCACAAAGATTTTTGAAGCTTGCCATATAGCCAATCGGTGCATCGAGCCAGCAATAAAAATATTTATCTTGTTCGCCAGGAATGTTGAAACCAAAATACGGTTTGTCACGAGAAATATCCCATTCTTTTAAGCCGGTTTTAAACCATTCATCCAGTTTGTTCGTCACTTGATCTTGCAAGTGACCGGCGCGCGTCCAATTTTTTAGAAATTCTTCGAAATGCGTTAATTTAAAAAAGTAATGTTCGGATTCTTTTTCAATGGGTTTTGCGCCTGAGAGAGTAGAGTATGCATTTTTTAATTCAGTGGGTGTGTAAGTCGCGCCGCAGACTTCGCAATTATCACCGTATTGATCTTTGGCTCCGCAACGTGGACATTCGCCTTTGATGAAGCGATCAGGCAGAAACATTTTTTTCTCGGGATCGAATGCTTGTTTGATAACATGTTTATCGATATTGCCTTGCGCTAAATGTCGGTTAAAAATCGTTTCTACTAACGTCTGATTTTCCGTTGAGTGAGTCGTGTAATAATTATCAAGTCCCACTAGAAAATCAGCAAGATCGGTTTGATGTTCACTACGAATTTTTTCAACTAAATCGGCCGGTGTCGAATTCACTTTATCGGCCTGAATCATGATAGGAGTGCCGTGACTGTCGCAACCGCAGACATAAATACAATCGTGCCCACGCATTTTTTGGAAGCGGACCCAAATATCCGTTTGAATCAATCCAACCAGATGGCCTAAATGGAGCGAGCCATTGGCATAGGGCAGTGCATAAGTGACTAATATTTTGCGATTTGTTTGCGGCATGTTTGGCTCTGTCCAAAAACTCAGAATTATAGCATGTTATTACAAATCGTCATGTGTGTATAATTGGGCAATTTAAAATGAATGTGAGGGTATCGCATGATACCAAATGTGAAAAATATAATAGCGATTGCCTCTGGCAAAGGCGGTGTCGGTAAATCGACTACTGCAGTGAATATTGCTTTGGCGCTGGCACAGACAGGTTTCCGGGCCGGGATTTTAGATGCGGATATTTATGGTCCGAGCGTGCCTTTGATGCTGGGTATTCACGTTCGCCCGGAAGTGCTCGAGCAAAAAAAAATGTTGCCGGTCATCGCGCATGGCATTCAATCCATGTCGATTGGTTATTTAATCGATGAAAATACGCCGATGATTTGGCGTGGGCCGATGGTGAGTGGTGCTTTACAACAATTATTGAATGACACGTTATGGGATAATCTGGATTATTTAATCATTGATTTGCCGCCTGGAACGGGTGATATTCAATTAACGTTAGCGCAAAAAATTCCTGTGACCGGTGCGGTGATTGTGACGACGCCGCAAGATTTAGCTTTGTTAGATGCCAGACGCGCTTATGAAATGTTTCGTAAAGTGAATGTGCCTGTTCTCGGTGTCGTTGAAAATATGAGTTTGCATATTTGCTCTGAGTGCGGACATGCGGAACCTATTTTTGGGGAAGGTGGTGGGCAGCAGATGGCGGCTCAGTATGGTATTTCTTTCTTGGGCGCATTGCCGCTTGCTTTACAAATTCGTGAGCAAACGGATAGTGGAAAACCGACTGTCATTGCAGATCCAATGGGTGAAAACGCAAAACTTTATCGACAAATTGCGAGCCAGCTGGTTGAAAAACTTTCCTTGCAGGGACAGGGAGATTCAAGTAACTTTCCAAAAATTGTCATTCAGAATGATTGAAAGGATGTAGAGAATTATGAGTATTAAATCAGATAAATGGATTCGCCGTATGGCAGAGCAACACGGCATGATTGAACCGTTTGAGTCCGGGCAAGTGCGACATACCACAAACGGCAAAACCATCTCCCATGGCACTTCAAGTTATGGCTATGATATTCGCTGTGCCAGAGAATTTAAAATTTTTACCAATATCAATTCAGCGATTGTTGATCCTAAGAATTTTTGTGAAACGAGCTTCGTGGATGTCGAATCGGATGTTTGTATTATTCCGCCCAATTCATTTGCCTTGGCGCGTAGTGTTGAATATCTGCGTATCCCAAGAAATGTGTTAGTGATTTGTGTCGGTAAATCGACTTACGCGCGTTGTGGGATTATTGTGAATGTCACGCCATTAGAGCCTGAATGGGAAGGTCATATTACATTGGAATTTTCGAACACGACGCCGTTGCCAGCTAAAATTTATGCGAATGAAGGTGTGGCGCAGTTGTTGTTTTTAGAATCGGATGAAGCGTGTGAGACGTCTTATAAAGATCGTGGTGGGAAGTATCAGGGGCAGCGAGGAGTGACGTTGCCGGTGACGTAATAGACGGGCGGACACATGGATCCGCCCCTACGTAATTATTCCGTGTCATCCGAATCGCTATTGTCCATCGCGTCTTGCAATGGAATGTGGCGATTGGCGTTCACTTGTTCGCGCAATTCCTTGCCTGGCTTGAAGTGCACTGCATACTTTGGACTCGTAATGAGTTTTTCGCCAGTTTTGGGGTTGTGCGCTTTACGGGGAGGACGATAGTGCAAACAAAAACTTCCGAAACCACGGATTTCTATGCGTCCGCCGTTACTGAGAATATCACTCATCTGCTCGATAATGCTGTTAACAGCAAGCGCGATATCCTTTTCGGGAAGATGAGGGAGTTGTTTACTAATTTCGGCAATTAACTGTGATTTGATTAGCATTGTATTCAGCAGTAATGCTGCCTCCGTTTGGTTGGTGTTCAACATCTGCTATAACAATCAAT
Organism: uncultured Coxiellaceae bacterium; assembly: GCA_964489265.1. GTDB lineage: Bacteria > Pseudomonadota > Gammaproteobacteria > DSM-16500 > DSM-16500 > CAYRUP01. The sequence goes on along the minus strand of CAZAXX010000016.1, from coordinate 10,880 downwards.
ATATTATAAAATCAATATATTATATTTTAGCAGAAAAATCTAGCAGGTTACCAACCAAGTGGCATTCACAAATAAGCTTACCGGTTCGAATTGATCAATTAAAGATCAATCCGAGCGTCTTTTTGCTTTAAATGGTTTATTCTTATCGTCCGCTTTTTTAAATGGAGCGTCTGATTTATAACCAGGGCGTTTGGATTTTTTAAACTCACTGGCACCGTCTTTTTTCTTCGAAGCATAATGAGGCGCATCCCCACGTTTTTTGGGTGCGGAATCATCTCTGCCACGATAGCGAGGCGCATCATCGCCACGTTTCTTTGGCGCGGCATCATCTCTGCCACGATAGCGAGGCGCATCATCGCCACGTTTCTTTGGTGCGGCATCATCTCTGCCACGATAGCGAGGCGCATCATCGCCACGTTTCTTTGGTGCGGAATCATCTCTACCACGATAGGGCGCGCTGTCACTTTTCTTTGAGCGATAGCGAGGTGCATCGTCTCCACGTGTCTTTGGTGCAGAGTCATCCGTGCCACGATAGGGGCGTTGTTTTTTAGAGAAACCAGCAGAAGCACCCGAGTCATCACGTCTTCTAAACGTATTATCATCGCGTTTTGCAGTTCCCTCTTTTTTCTTTGCAAAACGTGGCGCATCAAAATCATTATCACGACGAGGACGTTTCGGTTTAGCAAACTCATTTGCAGAACCTTCTTTTTTCTTGGATTTATAGCTTGGCGCATCATCAAAATGGGAGCGCTTCGCTTTGCCTTTGAAACCAGAAGATGAACCACCGCTCTTCTTTTTTGGTTTATGTCTAGGCGCATCATTCATGTGTATGCGAGCTTGTTTTTTGGGTTCTAAGCCTTCAATTGTTTTACGTTCTAATTGCTGTTTCATTAAACGTTCAATGCGTTGCACATGGCGAATATCCTGGGGCAGAGCAAATGAGATCGCAACTCCAGTTTTTCCAGCACGGCCTGTTCGACCGATACGATGCACATAATCTTCGGCAAATTTAGGTAAATCAAAATTAATAACGTGAGTCACATCATTAATATCAATACCACGCGCAGCCACATCGGTTGCAACTAAAAATTGAATTTTGCCACGACGCAATTGTTCAACCGTACGGGTTCGCACGTTTTGCTTTAAATCACCGTGTAAAGCAGCTGCTGCAAATCCCTGGTCAATCAATTCGCCGGCTAATCGATCGGCATTGATTTTGGTGGCAGAAAAAATAATCGCCTTAAAAATATTTTGATCCTGGATAAAGTGCATTAACAAACGCATTTTATGTTGTGGATTATCCGCCATATATAATTCTTGAGCGATCTTGGTCGGTGTGAGTTTTTCAGCGGAAAAATCAACTCGAACGGGTTCTTTCAGTAATTGGCGAATCACTTGGCTCAATCTATTATCGACCGTTGCGCTGAATAATAATGTTTGACGACTTTCCGGTGTTTCATTTGCAATGCTTCTCACATCGTCAATAAAACCCATGTCTAACATGCGATCGGCTTCATCAAGGATCAACATTTCAATTCCAGATAAATCGAGACGGCGATTACTCATGTGATCTAACAAACGGCCGGGGGTTGCAACAATAATGTCAACGGCGCGTGATAAATCGCGTAATTGCTGACGATAAGGCATCCCGCCAACTAAACTGGCAATATTGCAACGTAAAAATTTGCCGTATTTGCCCACCGCCTGGGTGATTTGGCTTGCCAATTCACGTGTGGGGGTCAAGATCAAAACACGGGGTTTTTTACCGGGTGTTTGGGTCGCCAGACGGTGTAATGCTGGCAATACAAATGCTGCGGTTTTTCCAGTCCCGGTTTGGGCGGAAGCAACCATATCTTTACCCAATAAAATATCAGGAATTGATTTAGCCTGAATGGGAGTAGGGTTATTATATCCACAGGCAGTAAGTGCCCTGGAGATTTGTGGATCTAAATTTAATTGATCGAACGTCATTCTATAAGTTCCTCGTTTTGGCAGTGGCCCTGCCTAAAATTAACGAGAACTTTGGAAGGGAATAATAATGAGAGCAAAGCTCTGGGGGGCTATATGACCATTATTTTGGCAAGAATGCAAGCTTTAGTATAAAATTCTTTTCCTCAAATTGGGCGGTATTCTTGACTAAAACTATGGTTATAATAGGCATATTTCTTTTTTACACTAGGTGCTTAATGAAAAGACTTGGGTGGCTCTTACTATATCTAACGTTGGGTTTATTCCTAATGGCGGGCGTTGCCAATGCAGTCCGGGTGACTGCGTTATATCAAGGTGTTGTTCCAGTGGCATCGCAATCGGCACAAGAACGCGAGCGCTTATTGCAACCCGCGCTTTCGCAAGTTTTTATAAAAGTGAGTGGTAGTAATCAAGTGTTAAATAATACTGCTTTGAAAGCACGTTTAAGTTCTGCAAATACGTTGATGCAAGAATTCAGTTACACACCAGCACCTTCTTTTGTCGCAGCAACCACACCTTATTTATTACATATCAATTTTGATGCGGATGGCGTCAACAAATTATTGCGTGATGCAGGCGTGCCTATTTGGGGACAGAATCGTCCGTTAATCTTAGTTTGGCTAGACTTCGAAATGCTGAATCATAAACCTGAAATTATTGGCGCGAATGCGGCTAGTGATATCCCGGTCATTTTAAAACAAAATATGGATCGACGTGGTGTGCCAGTCATATTTCCAGCAATGGATATGCAAGACATTAGTCAGGTGACTGCGAATGATGTTGCGACAATGGATCTTGTAAAGTTAACCACTGCAGCAAAACGGTATGGCAGCGATGCGATTTTAGTTGGCCGGATTACCCAAGATGAAAAAGGTTATAACACGCAGTGGAAATTGGTCATGGACACAGATCAGTGGAGCTTCAGTCCACCAGGCAAAACGCTGGTAGATAGCTTTGCTGCGTTAGCAGATAATATTGCGGATACATTGGCGGGTCGTTACGCAGCAGTCATGACGAATGATGCGCAAATTAAGCTGTCAGTGAAAATCGTCGGCATTACGCAGTCAGATGATTTCAGTCAAGTGATGAATTATGTTAAACACTTAACAGCAGTCACTAATGTTGAAGTTGCCCATGTGACTGAGAATGAAGTCACACTGGATGTGAGTTTGCGTGGCACAGAAAATACATTTGTCCAAGCTGTTTCAATCGGACAAAAGCTCACGCCACTCCCTTCTGAAAATAAAACCATGTTGGTTTATCAATGGAATCATTAAACAATGAATAAATCATTTATTATTGTATTAGCTGTTCTTGTTTCGGTGTTGATTTATTTCCTCTCGCCCATCTTAACGCCATTTTTAGTGGGTGCATTATTAGCGTATCTCGTTAATCCAATCGTCGTGCAATTAATTCGTTTACGCATGCCAAGAGTTGCGGCCGTTGGGATTGTTTTTCTTATTTTATTTTTAGCGATTACGTTATTGATACTTTTGTTGATTCCGCTCATTCAAACCCAAATCGAACGATTGATAGCAGTGCTGCCAGCCATTGTGTCCTGGATACAAACGATGTTTGAAACGCATTTAAAAGAATACGTGGGCGCCGGACAAATTATTAATGTCGATTCACTGAAAACCCATCTCAGCGAGAATTGGACCAAAGCAGGTGGTATGGCGTCGTGGTTATTTTCAACCATTATTCATTCTGGATTTGAGTTACTGCATTGGTTTTTAAATCTCATTTTAATTGCGGTCGTGATGTTTTATTTGTTATATGACTGGGATAAATTAGTGGATGGTTTACGCGGTTTATTACCTAGAAATTATGTTAAAACGGTCACGAGTTTAGTCGTAGAATGTAACCATGTGTTAGGTGCATTTTTCCGCGGCCAATTGCTGGTGATGACAGTGCTCGGAATTTTTTATTCCGTTGGTTTGTCATTGCTCGGTTTGCAATTGGGATTAATGATTGGAATTTTAGTTGGGTTACTAAGCATCGTTCCTTACTTAGGAATTATCATTGGAATACTTGCAGCGAGTGTTGCTGCTTTCGTACAGTTTGGTAGTTTTGTTGCAATATTGCCTGTGTGGGTATTGTTTGCAGTAGGGCAAACACTGGATGGCATGTTTATCACACCTAAATTGGTAGGTGGTCGAATTGGGTTGCATCCAGTCGCCGTCATTTTTGCGGTGTTAGCAGGTGCGACTTTATTTGGATTTTTTGGTGTATTGCTGGCATTGCCTGTTGCCGCCGTCAGCATGGTAGTAATACGTTTTTTAAATCAGCGTTATCGTAATAGTAAATTGTATAAATGATAAAACAAGGCATAAGTAACCAGTTAACTTTAGGTGTGGGCTTAAAAGACGAAGCCACTTTCTTAAATTATTTTGCTGGAAAAAATACATTACTCGTTGAGGAATTAAAAAAATCCGCGCGCGGTAGTAGTGAGCGCGTGATTTATTTTTATGGTTCAGGTGGCCAAGGCAGTACGCATTTACTGCAAGCGTGTTGTCATGAAGCCAATCAAAATGGGTTAAGTTCGGTTTATATTCCACTCGCTGATTTAATTGATTTTTCGCCCGCGATTTTTGAAGGGATGGAATCACTTAATTTAGTTTGCATCGATGACGTGCATGTGATTGCTGGCAAGCCCCTGTGGGAAGAAGCTTTTTTTCATGTATATAATCGCATTCATGATGCAGGTGGTCATTTAATTGTGACAGCGAATGCATCACCTAAATCGTTGGGCATTGCATTACCGGATGTAGTTTCGCGTTTATCTGCTGGCATTGTATTTCAATTACAACCTCTCACTGACGATGAAAAATTGCGTGTCTTGATCATGCGTGCAGAACGGCGTGGTATGACGTTGTCTGAAGAGGTCGGTAAATTTATTTTAACGCATTGTCCACGACATATGTCGACATTATTTGCTGCATTAGATGCGTTAGACAAAGTGTCACTTGCAGCACAAAGAAAATTAACAGTGCCTTTTGTTAAAACGGTACTGCTTTTATAAATATATGAGGGATTAAAATGGCTCAAATCAAGCAAATTAAAGCATGGGAAATTCTCGATTCACGTGGTAATCCAACGGTTGAAGCAGAAGTAATTTTAACATCCGGTAAAAGTGGTCGTGCCGCTGTTCCTTCAGGCGCATCAACTGGCTCAAGAGAAGCATTAGAATTACGTGACAAAGATCAAAAGCGTTATTTAGGCAAAGGTGTACTGAAAGCAGTTGCTGCAATCAATGGCGAAATTGCGGCTCGACTGAATGGTATGGATGCAACGGATCAAAAACAGATTGATGAAACATTGCTGGCACTCGACGGCACGCAAACCAAAGAACGTTTAGGTGCAAATGCGTTATTAGCTGTCTCTCTTGCAACTGCAAAAGCCGCCGCGGCAGAAAAAGAATTGCCTTTATATCGTTATCTTGGGGGTGAGGCTGCCGTGAAATTACCTGTGCCCATGATGAATATTATTAATGGTGGGGCACATGCGGATAATAATTTAGATATTCAAGAATTCATGATTTTGCCGGTTGGCGCGCCGACGTTTGCCGATGCATTGCGTTATGGTACGGAAGTTTTTCAGCATTTAAAACGTATTTTGCACGAACGCAAATTAAGTACCAGTGTGGGCGATGAAGGTGGTTTTGCCCCAAATTTACCGAATAATGAAGCCGCGCTCGAAATCATTTTACAGGCAATCAAAGAAGCGGGTTATCAACCTGGTAAAGATATTTGTTTGGGATTGGATGTCGCGAGCAATGAATTGTATCAAGATGGGCAATATCAATTAAAAGCAGAAAATAAAAATTTAAGCCGTGTGCAATTCGCCAGTTATTTAACGGATTTAGTCAATCGTTATCCCATTATCACGATTGAAGATGGTATGGCAGAAAATGATTGGGAAGGCTGGAGTATTTTGACGGCAGAATTAGGCAAAAGAATCCAGTTGGTGGGCGATGATGTGTTTGTCACCAACACGGAAATATTAAAACGTGGCATTAGCCAAAATATCGCGAATGCGATTTTGATTAAGCCCAATCAAATCGGTACACTGACAGAAACGCTTGCCGCTATTCAGATGGCGAAGAAAGCGCGCTACAATACGATTATCTCCCATCGTTCTGGAGAAACGGAGGATACGACGATCGCAGATATCGCTGTTGGAACGAATGCAGGCCAAATCAAAACCGGTTCGCTCTGTCGTTCTGACCGTGTTGCCAAATATAATCGTTTGCTGCATATCGCAAGCGAATTAGGCAAGTCAGGTGTTTATGCGGGTCGTGACGTTTTCGAACATTTTAACTGTTTCAAAGAGATGGCAAACTCATGATACAGTTCCGCCGGATTAAAGTTATTCCAATCATTTTGTTGATACTGCTGGTATTCCTGCAGTATCGACTTTGGTTTCAATCCGGCGGAATTTTTGACATGCTGCATTTGAAAAAACAATTAGTGTCTGAAACAAAAAAAAATGATGTATTAAAACAACGTAATCAAAAACTGCTGGTTGAAGTAGAGCATTTGCAGAAAAATCAAGATGCAGTAGAAATGCGTGCTCGACAAGAATTAGGCATGATAAAAAAGGACGAAACCTTTTATCAGGTCGTTTAATGACATTACCGGTCATGGCGGGCGGGCGTGTGGCGGGTCGGGGGTTTGGGGGTTTTTTGTTGGTTCG
>CAZAXX010000016.1:0-4207 GCA_964489265.1 uncultured Coxiellaceae bacterium | reverse complement strand
TTCTTACCTTCTTGTTTTTGGTTTGATTATTTTTTTTTATTTTTTTTCTTCATTCATTATTTTAGTTGGCTGGCATGACAGTAGTGTTCTCAATAAAGGTATTCAAATGAAAATTTTACTCTGCAATGACGATGGATTTCTCGCGCCCGGTTTAAAAATGTTAGCCAAGGTGTTAGAAGAAATCGCGGATATCATTGTTGTTGCACCGGATCGTAATCGCAGTGGCGCTAGTAATTCGTTGACGTTAGACAATCCATTGCGTGTCGTGCAGGGAGATAATGGTTTTTTCAGTGTGAATGGCACGCCAACTGATTGCGTGCATTTAGCTGTGACGGGTTTGCTGCAAGAAATGCCGGATATGATTGTGTCAGGAATTAATGAAGGTTCTAATTTAAGTGATGATGTGTTGTATTCAGGTACGGTGGCAGCTGCCACAGAAGGTCGTTTTTTAGGATTACCTTCTATCGCTATTTCATTATTAGGCCCTAAATGTCAGCACTATGATACCGCTGCTGAAGTTGCAAAAATGTTAGTGCTTAAATTGCGTAAAGATCCATTACCAAAAGATACCATTTTAAATGTCAACGTTCCTGATTTGCCGCTCGCAGAGTTGCGCGGTTTTCAAGTGACGCGGTTGGGAACGCGGCATATTGCAGAACCAACAATTAAAGCAGCGGATCCGCGTGGAAGAAAAATTTTTTGGATTGGTCAAGCGGGTCCTGAAGAAGATGCGGGTCCAGGTACAGATTTTTATGCAGTAAATATGGGATATGTATCCATTACGCCAATTCATATTGATTTAACCCATTACAAAGTGTTTGAACAATTATCCGGTTGGGTAAAAACGCTTGAATTATCTTGAGGGAGATAGATAGCATGGGACTGCGTAAATTATTTTTTTGCATCATGTTAGCCTGCAGTTTAGTGGCATGCAGTAGCGACAATTATGCTCCCGTCATGGATTTCGCATCCATTGAACACATTCCCAAAAATGGCTTATATCGTGTTTCTCCGAATGAAACGCTTTATTCAATCGCATGGCGTTATGGTTTGGATTATCGATATCTTGCGAATTTAAATCACATTGCACCACCGTATCATGTGTTTGCCGGACAGCGCTTGTATTTGAAAGGTAAACCGAAACCCGTATCAACGCGCGCCACAACATCATTACCAGCGAAATCCGCACCGATTAGTTTGCCCGAAAAAAATATTTTAGTGCGTACCTGGAATTGGCCGGCAAAAGGTCCTGTGATTGGATTATATTCCGCGCGCAATAAAGGGATAAATATAGGCGGCGCAGAAGGTAATCCAGTTTTTGCAACCGCAGCAGGGTTGATTGTTTATAGCGGTAATCGCTTACGTGGTTATGGCAATTTAATTATTATCAAACATAACAGCACTTACTTGACTGCTTATGCGCATAATAGCGCTGTATTAGTGAAAGAAGGTGACTGGGTCAGGGCGGATCAGAAAATTGCTGAAATGGGTGACACGGGGGCTTCGCGTGTTATGTTGCATTTTGAAATTCGTCGCAATGGCCAACCGGTCAATCCATTAAATTATTTAGTTCGATAGAAATCGTTAGTATAATGAATTAGTCATCCTGTTATTTCAGGGGTCAGTTCGATGCCAAAAAAGGGAAAAAAGGAAGAATTAAAGGCAGATTCTTCCATTGAAGACGTCGAGCCAAAGGATTCTCTTTTGAAAGAAGAGGAGTTGAATGATATTGCCGCTACAAAAGAAAAAAAGGCAAGTCCTGCCGACGCTACCGCAGAAACCAGCAAGCCCATCGAACATTCCAAAAGCAAAGATCCCACCCAAATGTATTTAGGTGAAATTGGTTATTCGCCTTTATTAACAGCAGAAGAAGAAGTTCATTACGCGCGTTTGATACAAAAAGGTGATCAAAAAGCCCGAGCTAAAATGATTGAAAGTAATCTTCGCTTGGTCGTCAAAATTGCGCGTCGTTATTATAATCGCGGACTTGAATTTTTAGATTTAGTCGAAGAAGGCAATTTAGGTTTATTGCGCGCCGTTGAAAAATTTGATCCGGAGCGCGGTTTTCGTTTTTCAACGTATGCGACTTGGTGGATTCGTCAAACCATTGAGCGCGCCATCATGAATCAAACTCGCACGGTTCGTTTGCCCATTCATGTCGTCCGAGAATTGAATATGTATTTAAGTGCGGCGCGCGAATTGATGAAAACACAAGAGCGTGAGCCGAGTTATAAAGATATTGCAGAAGCATTGAATAAGCCGATTGAAAGTGTGCAAGACATGATGGAATTAAACGAACGTGTTTTATCGCTTGATACGATGGTGACGAATGAATCTAATTCGGGTCCTGGCAGACCGTTGTTGGATGCATTAGCTGATAAACATAAAACGGATCCTGCTGAATTGCTGGCGGATGAACGTCTTTCTGAAAATTTGACTGAGTGTTTAGAGCAATTGAATGATAAACAACGCGATGTGTTGTGTCGTCGTTTTGGTTTGGCTGGGTATGATCGTCAGACGTTAGAAGAAGTGGGTGAGGCGATTGGTTTGACGCGTGAGCGTGTGCGACAAATTCAAATGAGTGCATTGAAGGCGTTGCGAGAAATTATGTTGAAGCGTGGGATTACTAACGAAGGTTGAGCTGCAATAAATTAAACGGTACTTGACATATCCCTCATAAGTTTTACAGTAGCAACCTATTAATAATAACTGAAAATTGTAGAGGGGTAGTATGAAGAACAGTAGCACACGAAAAGCACTTGCTGAGTTACGTAAAATGGAAGGTCGGATAATAAGATTTGATAAAGCAAAACAAATTGCCGCGCTTTCACTTTCATGTCAGAGAGATACTGCAGAATCCCCGCCATCACCCTCTTCACAATCGGAATTAAAAGTTGCTACAGAAGCACCAGAGTCAACTACACTCCCTGTACCGCGAAAGCCCAAGCGGGTTGGTGGATACAGAAAATCGACACAACTTTTTAATGGGAAATTTTCAAGCTCACATTCCAATGTATCTGGATCAGTGATAGAGCCAATACAGAAAGATGGGTCTGTTGCATCTCCTTTGAATAGAGGCGGTAATGGAAGATAACACCAATTGTATGGGCGATCTATGAATCCGCCTTTTTCTTATAATTAAGATTGCAGGGCGGACACACAGGTCTGATCCTACAAACTATTTGTCATCCTGAGAGCGTTTTTTGCTCGAAGGATCTCCTCATACTATTGGGAGATCCTTCACTTCGTTCAGGATGACAAAACATAGGAGCGGATACACAGGCTTGCCCCCGGCATGTTTGTGGTCGGGGTCCGCCTCTACATATAAAAATTAGTATGCGGATAATGTTTTCTATTATTCGTTGCAACAAGGTGTTTATTTTTACGAGCTGTTTCTGCAATTATACAATCGACAATTGATAAGGTAATTCCTTCCTTCATACATTTAAATCGCATGGCTCCAGCTTTCTTGCAAATATCTATAGTCACTGGTTCAATATGGAAAGCCTCTATACAATTGTTGGTAGCTTCTTCCTCATGTGGCCGCATTCCCGAATATAATTCATATATGCTTAATATGCTTATAAAAGCTATCTCGTCAGATAAAGCTTTAATTATTGGTTCACGTACAGAGGGTTTTCCGCGTAAAAAATCAATTAAATAATCTGTATCAAATAAAATAGTTTCCATGGATGTTATCCTGATTAATTTTTATTTTTTTTATCACGGTCTGTTACATATGCTCTGTCATCATGTTTCCTTAAATTTGAAACTAAATCTGCGCTAGTAGTTTCTCTTTCTGCCCATTTGCCAAAGCTGTTAATTGCTTTTTGAATACGATGATGCTTGACATATTCTGTTAGAGCAGCTTCGACAACAGCACTAAAATTAGGATTAAGAAGACTTGCTTCTTTGGCTATTTTTTCGTCTATAGATATTGTCTTTTTTACGGTGCTCATTGGTATTACTCCTTTGCCTTACTTAATAGTAGTATAACACATTAAGATAATATCAGAGTGGTAATGTTATGAGTGATATAAGCTTTTGATTTTTATGTTATTCTGGTTACAGGGCGGACCCCCGGCCGCAAACATGCCGGGGTCCACCCCGGGGGGGGGGCCCCCGCCCCCCAAAACACGGGGGGGGGGCCCCCGAGAATTTTTGAGAAAAAGGGGGGGCCCGCCGGGGAGGGCCCGGGACCCGCCAG
>CAZAXX010000015.1:20531-37068 GCA_964489265.1 uncultured Coxiellaceae bacterium | reverse complement strand
ATCGAGGTATTAAAAAAAATAAAAAAATTGAGCATGATTATATCAATTATCGTGATCGACTCCAAAACGCAAAAAAATATTTTACGTCGTATGGTTGGTCTAAATATATGGAAGGATTGAATGCATCTAAAAACCTTCTCGCATTGAGTCAACGGAAAATGATTTCTACAGCCAAAGTTGTTGGAAAGCCCAAGTTACTCCAAGAAGGTTTACTGTCGGAATCGTATTCTTATAAATTTGAAATGCGAGTTTTAATGACGTACGTGGTTCCACCTTATGATGATAAATCGCGGTTTCAAACTCCAATTATCGTAACCGTTTTGATAAAACGTTTGCCATTGTTAGAAAGTTACAAGGGTTTAGGAATATTAAGTTTAAATGCAGCGCAAGTGACCACAAATCCTGGCAAACCTTAAATACAATAAATTTAGAAAAACGCCTCAAGAAGTATTTAATGTTATAAAGGAAATTAGTTCCCCATACGCTTACGGATCAAGTATAAACTGGGTACTTTTTACCTGACCCAATCATGACTACATGTTAGCATTTGACATCAATCTTTGTGAGAACGAATATGCAACGGAATGCGACGTATGAAATATTGGATGATGCTTTAGCTAAATGTGAGCGTATTTTAAAGCTAACGTTATATCAATTAGGTTTTAGAGACATCATTTCTCCAGAAGAAAAAAAACCGTATCGTGATGAAAGACGTGCTGAGATCAAGCAAGACGTTGCCAAATTGGATGATCAAATATGGGATTTTTTGAATAACGATAATGAAGACAATGATACATTAAGAAAAAAAATCTATGACCTTGCATTAATTGGTTTAGAGTTTGAAAAAGAAGAAAAAATTTCTGAAGTTAAGTATGTTTTTGACTCTTCTGGACAAGTATTCGTAACTGATAGCCAAAATGGTACGGTTATTCAGACGCTTAAAAGAGGCGAAGTATATCAATATGAAAAGGAAAGAGTGGCTAACATAATGAAGCTCTTTAATTCAAATGATTTATGGGATAATTTGTATTGTAAAGAATTACATTTACCAGAAGAAAAAGAACTCAGATTACAAATTTATTTATTTGCCATGATTGGTCTTGAGGAAAAAAAGCATTTGAGCTCGCGTCATTGCGATACGTGACAAAACTAATTCCTAATAGAGTTCTTGTGTTAAAAAAACAAAACAGTGAGGTATACGATCAACTAAATACAAGACGAATAGTGAATATTTTTATGGTGTCAGAAAAAATAGAAAACTTAAGAAAAGAAGCATTATCTGAAGAAGATTTCGATACAGCGATATCAACTGCGCGTGGCTATATTGATAAACTGCAAAGCCAAGAACTTTCAGCTTTACATCGCCAACGGTTTGTCGTGAGATCTTCTTATCCTTCATGCGCAACAGAATGTCTGGATGTGCTTAATGAGGCGCTACAGAAAAAAAATGAAATTGACGCTACGCCAGTTGCTGGGGTTGCTTCTTTTATTCTTTAACCCAAGGAGCGGCGTTGCTTTGTCGTAATCGGATTATTTTTCTGTTCTATCTCAGGAGAAGATGTCCACAGTGCCACAGTATCTGATAATGAACCTGTAATCCTCGGGTTAGAACGGATATTTTTCATTAGGTTAATTTTATAAGCTCTATCTGAATTCAACAATCCTTCACGAATATTCTCTAAGCCCAAGCTTGAGACTTCAATGATTGGGCCAATCATTCTGAGCCCACCATAAGGCGACAAAGTAGAATCAGATGAAACTTTAATTTGATTTGCATTTAATTTACTTAAAAAAACATCACACCTGAACAAGCGATAAGTGTCCCAAAATCCCTCTTTGCTGGCGATATAATTTGTTTCATATACCACGTTAACATCTAATCCTAAGTCCTTATTTTTTTTTGTAGCTAATGGGATAAAATAAACCGTTTCCCCTGGTTTGCGCATGATCGGCATACCAAAGTTGCTCGCTTTTGTTAACTCCATCAGGCTCAGATTTTTAAATTTATCCAGATTATTATTTACATCGAAAGCCCATACACCATCGACAAATGCTTGATTTTCGCTATTAGACCAACATGTGACAAATCCGATCTTAGTCAGTAATAATACCATCGGTATTGTGGGTAGTTCCAAATTGCTCTCTATAAAATGGAGTTGCGCATCTCGAAATTCATCAAACTTCAGCTTTACTAATTCTTTTAGACCAAGTTCTCCTGCTAAATTTTCTTTTTGCTTTTCTTCACTTTTCTCCTCGCTAGTAAAATCATCCAGGTAAATTTCGCGATACATTCCTTTCAAATCTTCCAATGAAGCAGCGTCCACACGTTTTTGTATTATGTCATTCATATCGTTTATATCTTTCACATAATCATCATATCCCTTTTCATCTATGGGATATAGAAGTGAAAGGCTGACTTTCTCGCATTGAAAAGATGTGCTACGCAACTTTTCTCTCTCCGAGATATCTATAGCTTGATTATATCATGTGCAGTGCATGCATATTTCTTCCATAGAAATATTCTCCGATATCAAAACGGAATTATTATCACGAACCGTTTTATCAAGATATCCGTCATACAATAAAAAGTATCTTAGAGTTACCATGCAATGTTTCATAATTCATTGTTATTTATAAAAATTATTTTTGATAAATCTCGTCTATACTGAATGATATACACTGTTAGGATAGGGGAGTCGCAATCATGCCTGAATCTAAACAAGATGAAAAAAAATTAGATGAATCGGTAGATAAAGTGGATGCTGCAATATGTGACGCACTACATGGTATAGCTATGGAGCATAGTCTGAGTTTTAGCATGCAACGTCCTGCGTTTCCTAAAGTTGCCGATAATCATCCTGCAAAGATAGAATTGGTTTTGTTGGAAAAGGTAATGAGGGACACAATCTTATTAAAAGAAACTACAAATAATAGTAATCGTGATGAGCAAGAGTTAACAACACAATTAGAAAGCTACAAGTACTTGGGAAAGGATGTTGCTAAGCACCCGAAATTTAATAAGGTAGTTGGTGCAATGGGAGTTGTTTCAGGTTGCATCGTAGAGATTGTAGGTTTACCTGTTAGGCTCGTACATTTTGCATATACAGGTAAAGACGCAGGTTTTAATCCGGTGTTTGAAAAAGGATTAGGATTATTTCGGCGTGGCAAGATCGCTAGTCAGATGAAGGATGTAGTTGCGCAGATTAATGAAGGGAACAAACCCAGGCGATAGAACAAGGGGTCAAGAGCCATCATACAACATGTTGCAAACTTTTATTTTTAAACTTGTTCCATTGTGGCACTTGACCCCGTAATTTCATTGTGGCACTTGACCCCGTAATTTGTAATTCTACAAACTTAATATCAAATTTTCTTTAAGCAAATCATTTTTTAATTTTTCGTATAACGCTGTAAAAGTTTTACTAAAAATAAAATGTGGCGCTTTTGTTTTTTCAAGATTAGCAATGGTCAGATTGAAAGGAATATAGGATTGCTTTGATTGAAGACGTTGAAACACAGGACAAATCGCATCTGCTGCTTTTGCAATTTGAGCTTCATGAGTATTTTTATCTTCAAACTCATGCCACAAGTCATGTAGCTGTTTGCCAAACGCAGGATAAATACTCATTAATTTTTTAAGCGCTTCCGCTTCTATTTTTTCTTTATCTTTTCGAGCTGCAATATCAAATGCCATCACATCTCCAGCATAAATTTCTCCTATGTCATGAATAAGCGCCAGTTTAATAATTTTTAATTCATCAATACCAGGAAATTCTTTTTTGAGTTCATCCATTAAGATAATCGTAATCATAGTTGCAGACCATGAATGTTCCGCCGTGCTTTCGTTTCTTTGACTAGCTGTGATTGTATTGCGAAAAACGAGTTTTAAATTATTTATTTCTAAAATAAGTTGATAGATATTTTGCAAATTTTCCATAACGCCACCTAACTGTTTATCCTACTTGCGTTGTATAGTATCACAACCATTCCACCAGGTTGGCAAATTATCTTTATATTGGTATTGATAAAAAATTGCCGACTCAGTACCATTTCGTTCTTTTGATCTTCGTGAGGAAAAACCATGAAAAAAACACTATTAATTTTGTTAATGCTTACCTCTAGCTCGGCCGTATTTGCTTCATTCAGCAGTGATATCCCACTATCGCCTTCATATGGTTTTATGAACCCAAAACAAACAATCAAATTTGATCTCAAGGGATTAGTCGCGGGTGTTAATTATGATATTGTTTGCGACAACATCGCAGTCAATATGCCTCAAAACGTAGATGTTTATTATAAAGGCGCACAATCGGTAAAATTATTAGATAAGTTTAGCTCTTCCAATGTTTTTACAATTCAATATGACTATTCTCCAATTGGTTACAAAGATGTTGTTTTTAGAGGCGCTAATCTGGATAAATCTGCAACTTTTGAACTAACAAATTTAGATGATGCTGCTACGGTTAGTTTTACCAATTGCGTGGCGAAAGTTCAGCATTAAAAATAGTTTGTAGGGGCGGATCCTTAGAATCCGCCCGAAATCTGTTAAAAAAGTCAGGCCCCAATAAATTATCTATTGCGGTAATTATTAGGTTTATTAGGATTAGGTGGTCCATCTCTGCCTACGTCAGGAGGATTTCGATTGTCTCTTGGGGAATAATTATTAGCAGGATTTCCATCAGGATTTATTCTGTCATGCTCTTGAACTCTTGGACTATCATCTCTTGTATAAGGCGACTCATATTCATTTGCGAATACTGGAATAGCGAATAAAAAGATAAGAGAAGCTAATAATATTTTCATAACTGCTCCTAAAAAAGAATCGTTATAAATATATTTTAACCTAAAATACGAAGTAAAAGACGACCTTTAAACCAAGGGGTCAAGTGCCATCATACAACATGTTGCAAAAAACCAAGGGGTCAAAAACCAAGGGGTCAAGTGCCATCATACAACATGTTGCAAATTTTTATTTTTCAACTTGTTCTATTGTGGCACTTGACCCCTGCATTTGGACAAATTTGAAAACATTTTACTGCCAAAATGCAGTGTGATTTGAAGAGGAAGGAAACTTGAGATAAGCTAGAGACACGCCCTAACATGCTAACTGAAAACATTTATAGGATATTTATGTTTACAAAGCAGCTAGAAGCTCATCTAACAACGATTACAAATCAGAGCCCTTCCGAAGATAAACCCCAATCATTTTTTCAGCGCTATATGAATGCTAGCGCTGATTTTGTGGTAAAGCATTTGCTGGGAGAAGATGTCTATCAATTGAGAAAGCTTAAAAGTACGTATATTTTGGATACTTTATATAAGCGCGCAATTGAAGGAGACAATGTTGCTTCAATTGAAATTGTTCCATTATGGGTAGCCAAGTTGATAGAACAAAAGTTTGGTTGGTCAATACCACATTGTATCTATGTGGTAACTGGACCTGAAAACATGCGTGAAATCAGCGATTTTGGCGAAGGACCCACATCATCCGATAATCGCGAACATATTACTAATCGAGATAATCAAGCTCGCGCTGCCTTCGACATATTTAACAAGACATTACCACCAGGTTTTTTTCTTATGCAGCAAGGCGCACAAGCGATGCATAAAAAAGGGCTTTTTAAAAACCATTTGCGACAGTCTAAAATTGTTGCCAGGATTGCTCGCGAATGTTTTACAGAAGCATTTGATTCCTGGAATCCAAACGAATCATACCAACATCAGATGACTTCTATTATGTGCGATATCATTGGTAGGAGCCTCTTGGGAATTAAACATCTGCCTCAAGAATACATCCCAAGGTTAAGAGCATTAGCAAAAGCGATCATAGCAAATGATCAGGATGACAAATACATTGAAACATGCACCAAAGCTATTCTGGAAATGAATAATGAGATACTTAAGAAAACTAAAAAACCCAATAAAATTGTAGATTCCATCTTGCAACAACTTGAAGAAGATGAAACTAAAGATGAAACTAAAAATGAAACGAAAAGAACTTATATTTGGGATGATTTAGAGTTGTATCTTCAGGATACTGCTGCGCCTGCAACAAAAAAATTAATGGAAGAGAAACCACAATTTAAAGAAAATTATCTTGAACAGAAACGAAATGAATTTAAAAACAATCCTGAGCTTTTGCGCAAAACGTTAATCGAGAGTAGAGTGCTTTCTCTGTATATTATCGAAGGTAATATATCAATGACAGCTATGGCAGCGATTGCCTATTTGAATGAAAATTTAAAAGTAAAACAACGCCTCGCTGCAGAAATAAATGAATTTCGAAGTAAAAACAATCTGGGAGAGGATGATCCCATTCCAGATACTGCATTAAAAAATCTTCCTTATTTAAATTGTATTTATCTTGAAGTGCTTCGCCTAACTTCCGTCGCGCCGGGTGCTACACGGCGCACATCGTTACACTCAGATATAGCTGTGTCTGATAGGAATGGCAAAAAACAGATACATCACATCGCGCCCAACTCCATGCTATTTGCACCTACACGCAGCAGTCATCTGGATGAACGTCTTTGGTCAGGTCGCGATCTTCATTTTATGTCACCCAATCCAGCGGATGCAAAAATTGAGAATAATGATTTATATTTATATCGACAAGTAGATGATGAAGAAAAGAGCGAAACAATTTGGTATGCAACAAGAACAGCAAGTGGCGTTATTAGAGCTGAAATAAAGCGAGAAGAATATAAAGAGAATTTCGATTATTTGTTAGCTGCCTTGAAAAAACCATTAGCTGAAAATGAAAAAATAAATGCGAGGGCTAAAACAGAATTAATAGATATTACGTTCAAAAGAAAACATACTCGATCGAATCCACTGGAATTTGATCCTTCTCGTTTTGAAGGTGACAGTGATGAAGTCGCTGCGCGTCGTAAATTATTAAAGGCGTTTTCAACCGGCAACAGACAATGCCCCGCTCAATCGGAATATGTTCCTGTGATAATAAAGATGATTTTAATTGAAAGTTTACATTATGCTTTTAAATTGGATGAAAAATTACCGACCGTGTATCCTTTTACAACTGAAACCTCTTGGCCCGAAGAATATTATGCGACTGTATCGAAAATAAGAGCGACGAATACTGTAGAATTGCGTCGTTGAAGCAACCCTATGTCAACTCGTGCTTTTCACCAATCGCGAAAAGCACGTTGATTTCCAGCCATTTCCGCACACTTTTTTTTCAATAAAATAAATTTCGTTTATTAATTGCAAATAAAATATTGCGATGTTAGATTTTGCTCCATGCTTTTATTAACTGAGGAGAGTAAGCATGATC
Source organism: uncultured Coxiellaceae bacterium (assembly GCA_964489265.1). Classification (GTDB taxonomy): domain Bacteria; phylum Pseudomonadota; class Gammaproteobacteria; order DSM-16500; family DSM-16500; genus CAYRUP01. Next base: position 29,774 of record CAZAXX010000015.1, on the reverse strand, counting down.
GGTTCAAGGTCTTTAGAAGAAGCCAAAAAAACAAAAGACAAAAAAAGAAAACCAAGAAAACCTTTTCCATTTATCGGAGTTCGTGAAAATGTGGCGGAAGAATGCGCACTGATTCCGAATATGAAAAGACATATCGAAGAAATCGTAGCGCTTCAAGAAGAAGCTGCGGGCACCACAAATTACAACAAAGTCGATTATTATCTAGCAGTCGCCAAAGGTAATCAAAAATTAGCAACGTATTTTGCGGAGACCCGCAAGAAAGGATTTGTTGCTGGTGCTGTAGGATTACCCGGTGTAGGTACAGGTCTCATCACCAATCCAAAAACGTCACCAGTAGTGGGTACGGTCTTTGGCTTTGAAGCACCAAAAATATTAGTGTCATTTACCAGCCAATTGCCTACCGAACAGCTTCACGGAATTATAGGAGATATGGATAGCGATTGGGCAAAGAGTGTATATACCAAACATGGCCCTGCGACCAGTAGAAACGAATTCGATTTGCCAGGCATCACCATTAGACGAGGTGATGATGCATATAACTGGGCTTTGCCGCGCCATTTACGCTTGTTGAAAGATTTAAATGAAGATGGATACGGTCTGTTTATTCCCTCGATTTATGAAAAAGAAGGTAAAAAATATATTGGTTGCGCGGTAATCACACCAGAAGGAAAGCAAGGTTTTTTTGCAACCAATGTATTATCCAATGTAGCTTATCTTGATTTATTGGATGAATTGCAAGATCCCAACAGTTTTGTCAATAGGACTGCTGGTTATCAACTCAATTTAAAATCTGAAGCGCAGCCCTTCACTGACAAGACGATTGAAGTAGAAATTAATCACGACGAAGACGGATACAATTTTCGCGTTCAAAATACCTTCGGAGAAGTAGTAGAGGAATTAATTCCTTGGTCCGAGTTGTTACCCTACATTGAGCCGCCAATCACAGATGAAGAATTTTTAGCTAAAAAAGATCAACTACTTCCCATTATTCTGCAGATAACGTCGAGACGTGGTCACACCAATACAGATGAAGATATAGATGAATATTTTGATTTGATATTAGGCCGATTAAGTCAAATTAAAGAAGCGGTTTATGAAGAAATTGATGAGACAGGATTTTTTATTCGATATGAACTCGCGAAATTTAATACACCTTTCACTGACGCTACCATGAAAGAAGGTGTGATCTATCCGAGCGTCTACCAAGGTGCCGATGGAAAATCGTATATCGCATATTCTGTCAAATCTTTCGAAGGAAAAATAACAAAAAACTTTCATTCTTCTGTGCTTGCTCCAAATCCATTGCCAGCCACCGATGAACAATGGAATAAAGTAAAAGACTCATTAAAAATTGCTATCTATGAGGTGATGAAACATATCAATAATCAGCATTGTCTAGACGATTTACGTCCGCGCTCGAAAGGTACTTCCATAGAAAAAATGAAAATTAAAATGCGTAAACGCGATCAGCAAGTACGTGAAGCTCCTCACGAAGTAACGCAATTTCGCACTGCTGTGAAAGGGCAAAAGAGAAATGATCTTAAACATAAGCGTTACGCACATCACATCCATGATGCGGCAAATCCTGTAACCTTGGATCCTACTGCGTTACCACCTGAAAAAAAAGAAGAGAAAGTTGAATATCAAGCGCCGAAAAACGAACTTAAAGAAGGCGAATATGCAAGATGGTCATTGAAAGGCGTGCTTGGTATTGGACAGCCAGCATTTCTGGATTGCATATCAAAGAATCCTGAAAGTAAATTAGACTTCAGTGATCTCAAAGTCATTATTGGATCTGATGCGATCAATACAAAATTATCAGTCGCGAATCTTGTGCACAGTGCTTCAGATCAAGCGGCTCTGGTTCGACAACACAACCACTTTGTACCTTTCGTTGCAAATAATCATCATTTGGGCCAAGGAACCTATACAGTTTTACCAAAAGAAAATTTACGATTTATCCATGGCCTAAGAATAGTATTGTCGATTTTATCAGACGAACAATTAGGAAAATCGCTTTATCATGCCGATCGCAAAATAAAGCATAAAGATCGATATCAGTTAGTCACGGATCCGGCCTATGTAAAAGTGGCTGCTGAATGTTTAACGGCAAATACATTCAGACGAGCGATACGCTTTAATGAAATTGAATGTATCGAATTTATATTAACGTATTTGCCTGAAAAAGAAGTGAAAAAATTTGGGCAAAGAGAAATTTTTCAATTAGAAAAAAAAGTTGCAAGAGAAAATGCAAAACAGTATGAAAATATTTTGCAAGGTTTAAACGAACTTGCGGCACTATGCGTGAACGCTAGCGAGGCCCCTTTAAAATCCATTGCGTTGAACTTGATAGAAAAATTTTCACAAAATAAACAATACGAAGTGGATGCGCATGAACTTTTAAATAAATATAAAGATATTCCTCGATTTAAAGACGTTATATTTCGATTACAAAGAGCAATGGCGATCAGCGATAGCGCGCGCGATAGTTTTATGTTGTTACAAAAATTTAAACCCACAGAAGAAGAAAAAAATGTAACGGATGTGGATGCAGAAAATAAAAAAATCCTGGAAAGATTAGATAATTTATTAACAGAAGTACAAGATCCCGACAATGCGAGCCGTGCAAAGCAATTGATGGGACAAATAGTCAATACACTCTATAAAATGCCGGTGGAATTATTGTTCCTCGATTTTTCAGAAAATTCATTAAGTGGTTTGACTGACGATAGAGTGAATAAGATTAAAAAATTATTTCTAGATCGTGAATGTTTTGACTGGTTGGCGGCCCTTGATAAAAGAACAGGTAACTGGGGCGGTTATCGCTATTTAGACAGAGATCTTGCTGCACAAGATGGAATGTTAGTTGCCTTGCAAAGCAGAGAATATTATCTTGATGTAGAATCAGATCTCGAGTCGAAATCAGACTCTGATAAAACAATGATTGAATTAACAGCCATCGATCAAAATAGAAGATGTTACCGATATTGTGTCGGCGGAGATAAAAACAAAACAGGGATCATCCACTGGAAAGATTTATTACCATTTGTTGCACCACAGTATTATGCTGGAATTTCAGCTGTTCAAGATCAATTACTACTGGAAATTTTAAAGTTTACATCAAAAGCAGAACACACAGAGAACACGCTCATTATAAAAAATCCTTGTGCGAACCTGAAACCTGAGCATGAAAAATATTTTAAATTTCCAGATCAGTTTTTAGCAGACCGAAAAAAATATGACGTTCTAGAAAAAGTGGCGGGTTATAAAGATTATAATCCGAATTGTGCGGGCTTAGGATATGCCTTAGTCAAGCTTGCGCTTGACACCGATAAACCAAAGGATAAGCCCAACGATTGGAATTGGCAATTAATCAAATTTTTAATTGAAGAATATGATATTTGTGATTTCACTTGGAAAATTGATGGAAGAAATTTGCTGCATTGCGCAATCGAAGCTGATCAAGTCGACATGGTAAAGTTGTTGATTAAGAAAAAAGTAGATGTTGATGCATTAACTGGTGATGGTAAGTTGCCATGGGAGTTGGCAAATGAACTTAATCGCGTTGGCATTAAAGCTGCCTTAGATGGAGCGTATGCAAAACAAACGATAGGGCAAAAATTAGTATTGCTAGAAGACTGGGATGGCATAGAGAAACTTGCTGCAGAAAATTGCAATGCCGCAGGATTAGGAAGTGCAGTGTTAAAACATGCACTTAACAATAACGAAACTCGATTAAACAATTTGTTTAACAAAGGTGTTCGCGACTTTCAATATCGCTACGCAACCGATGAAAACATAGGTTGTTATCCTCAGCATTGCGCAATAAAGAATAAAAATGGAAAAATGCTAAGAAGGATGCTTGAGTTGGGTGCTAATCCTAATGCGAAATACCTGAATTACAAAACACCTTTCCAGCTTCTTTTGCAACTTCAAAAAGACAATCCAACAGACTGGGCTGTGTATGAAGCGATGAAAGTTGATTTGCGACGGTATGGTGGTATCGAGCCAACACAAGAAAAACAAAAAGTTCAAACGGTTGTTAAAGAAGCGAGTGTGCGGCAGGTACAGGATTCGGCGGGTAATAGCTTGCCTTCTATTTCTATACCTGATGAACAACCTGTCGCTCCAGGTGGTCCGGGATTTAGTCCAGTCGGCAGCCCAGGTCGTTCTGGAATATTTGGGGCGTCGTCAGTTTCGCAGAGCAATTCTAGCCAACCTGCTCAGCGAGGGTCTGTAAGGACAGCCAGCGACGTAATCGCAATACGGGCGTTGCATTCAAGATTTGGTGGAATTCGATAAAGGAGTAACTCAATGTCACATGTTCGTTTTAGCTTGATAAATGATGAAGCATACTTTTAAAAAAAAATTGATAGTGATTCCAGAACAAAACTTACCGATATTTATTGGAAATTGAATAATGCACTCGTGGGGAAAAAATTTGATGAATTGCAGCGGTTACTCACAGAGAATGCAAATCTTAATCCACCTGGTGTTAAGGTAGAGCCTTATACTTTGGATTATTGTATGGGTATGTTAAGGCACGAACTTTTAGGCATTGCTCTTGATAGCAACAATGCTGAAGGTGCTGAAGTTTTTTTGAGAAATGGTGGCGTCATACTTCCTTATACAGAAGATGGTTTGCATGTTATTGAAAAAGCAGCGCAAAAGGGATATTGGCAAGTAGTAGAGTGTGTTGCGAAACATACTATCGGGATAAAAAAAGAAAAATATGATTTTCATGAAATCGCTAAGCCAGATTATACAAAGCTTGTCTGTATGGCAATCGATGCAAAGCAGTTTCTTACAGCAAAATATTTGGATTCCTTGTTGAGTGCGCGTGGTGATCTCATCTATGACCAAGCTGTAGCTAAAGCTAGATTTAAGGAGAACGAGACAATCAAATCTTTGGATAGTCAAATTGAAGCTAAAAATAATTACGCATCTCTCACAAGCCCTTCTCATTGCCAAAGTAGTACTTTTGCACCGAGCCCGAAGGCAAGTGACGCACGAATCGATAACGAGGTTGAGGAGTTAACGAAAAAAATAACCGGAAATTTTGGTTTGACTTAAAAACAGTTAGAATGCTCCCGGCCGAGAAAATGGAAAATAAATTTAAAGACGTTGGGTCCCGCGCTAAGAGCGAGAGCGTGCGCGGGATGACGGTGCGGTAGTGTAGGCCTCGCGGCACCGTCATCCCGTGCATGCTTCTAGCACGGGACCCAGCGTCTTTCATAAAAATTTTTCAAAATAAATATATCACTGAGTTCATTAAATAAAAAATTCATTTCGTCCACTTTCATGTTGCGTTAAATTTCTATTTGAAAATTTATTGACATAGGATAAATTGTCGAATCAAACAACCAAGGAAGGAATCAAGGATGTCACACAGTCATTTTTCTCGGCCTGCTGTTCTTAACGATAACTATAAACCTCTCCAAAACGAGAATCCCACTTTGAAATTTTATCTTCAGGAAGTGTTTATTATAATGGATGAGCTGGATCCAATGTCCGAACATCCTCAAGCTGTACCCAGCAAGATCTTAACCCACTTATTAGATAGATATTTAAAATTTAATAAATTATCAGGCCTAAGACGCACTATCGAACAACAGGAGTTAGTGCATCAAATGCGCGTTTGGTCGTCCGGTTGCAATGAAGTTAAGGTAGCATTTCAAACACTGAATAATTCAGAGGCAAACATCAAACCTAATGATGATTTGATTTGGTTGTTGAGTGCGTATTGCTCTGTATTTCCATTGTCTAGTCAATGGATCGCAAACAAACAAATAAAAAATGCATTAATGCTTTGTGATATCAATGAAGTTTATTTTCAAGCTGTTTGTGCTAAAGGAAAAAATGTAAATGAATTAAAACGGTGTCTTGAAGTTGTTTTCTCTACTGAAGAAAAACAGGAAGTTGTTCTACCACAAAGCTCAGGCGATTCTCCTCGAGAAAAAATATTTGAAAATGCTTTGTCAGTGTTAGACGATTTGAGACATAAGACAGTGGAGGAAGATCGTCTGACTTTACTAAAAGAGTGTGTCTCGCAAATGACAGAAAAAGAAATGATAGATCAAGAGATTGTTCTCAAGGTGAATTTATTCATGAACCATCGTGAAGTTGACTCTGTTAATGCGATATCAGAGACATTAAAAGTCGTATTTACCAGGTTAAATAATCAATGGTATAACAATTCATTTTTAAATGAATATTTACCTTTATATTTAAGACACGAATTAAAAGATGCAGAAATTTTGCTACCGATTCTCGTTAGTAAAGTGGATTCAACCACGCAGGTAATGACTTGTCGTTCTCTATTAAAATCAGATTGTTCTCGTAACCCCGAGTTAAAGCCTAAAATAGATTTTGTATTGACATTGCTTTACAAGCGAAGCAAAGAACTTTATCGGGATATTCCTGGTTTTGGTATAGGTGAGTATAAGTTTCCTGTAGCTGCACCGTCAAATAAACGGACATGTAGCGTGATGTAACATTGTAGGGGCGGACCCCGGGTCCGCCCCTACGACTGATTGACAAAGCGCGCTCGCTAAACAGCGCTAAATTCCGCTATTCCCCTGTCTCTTCATTAACTGCATACAAAGAACCTGCTTTAGTTGTGAAATATACAATGCCATCTTTGATAACCGGTTTTGACAAGACAGATGAATCAGCGAGGAATTTCCATTTCAACTTTCCCGTGCTTGCATCAAGAGCATAAAGATATTGATCATCATTCCCGACAAAAATAATTCCTTTATGCATATTAGGGGAAGATTCAAAGCCGCCATGTGCTACAAATTGCCATTTAATTTCGCCAGTCAATGCATTAAAGGCATACAGAGTGCCATGATATTCACTGTCATCGCCAATAAAGACCGTATCTGAAGAACAATAAGGCGTGGTTGTGAAACCATCGTAATTGGCATATGACCACTGCTCATTTCCCGTTTGCATATCTACTGCATAAAAATGATTTTTAGCTCCCACTTCAGATACAGTCTTTTCAGCACCAAAATAAACGAAATGATTAGTTAAGCAAGAAGAGGCATAAAATTTTTCTGCATCTTCGCCTGGAAATTTCCATTTAAGCTTTCCTGTTGCTGCATCCAAAGCAAAAAAATATGAACCGCTATTATAATCACCCCGGCTGCCCACATAAATTTTTCCATTTTGTATAACAGGTGTAGAAAAAGAAAATTTATCATTATTATATGCCCATTTCACAACGCCAGAATTAAGATCAATAGCATTTAATGAATTTTTTGCGCCAAAAAAACCGACATTATTTTGTATGGCAATATCAGAAGGATTTTCTGTTTCATATTTCCAATTTAATTTGAGAGATATATTGTTTACAGAATATAGATTGTCACCGTCAATAAGAACAGATTGATCATAAATAACCGGAGAAAATGAACGAGCATATTCATCGGCTTTTCCATTGTCTTTATATTTTTTTAAAATTTCCCCGCTCGATTTAGAAATAACATATAAAAATCCATCATATCCACTCACATAAATAGCATCATTCAATATTTCAGGCACAGATGATTTATTGCAGTGATAACTATAATAACTGGTACATGGATTCGTTAATTTTAAATAAAAAGTATTTGAAATTCCGTACGCGATCGAGCTAGAAAATGGATACATAAGTATCATGAATTTCATGAGATTTAATTTGCTCATGCTGCTTTGCCTTAAAATTTTAAAAACGTAGAGTATATTATAATTTCTTTTAAAATAACCGTAAAAAGACGGTAGAAATTCTGCAACAAATCCCTGGCTCACCGCGAGTCAAATATTGATCAAATCAATTGCGTCATAGTAAATTTTACCTTATCATGACGCTTCTTCACGTCATGGGCTTTTTGCTATATATGCACATTACACATTCGTATTATTCCCAGCAATTACAACAACTAATTGAAAAATCAGAAAAATCGAACTGGTCAATTTCAGAATTCAACTGGCAACAAACCCCTTTAATTCCAGCAGGAATTGCTAAATCGGACTATATCGACATGATTAGCCAGCTTTATCATGCCGAATTGTATACGGTAAAACTCTGTTCTCGATTACTGGCAGAAGTTCCTGATTTTCAAGCGCTACGCTTTATCACGGCGCAGATGAATGAAGAAGCGCGGCATGCCGATGCTTATGCAACGTATCTTAAAATGCTCGGCGAAATTCATCCTATCAATCAAAAATTAGAAGCCGTTTTTCATCAAGCGTTTGAGTGGCAAGGATCGTATTGTGGGTTGATTGTTGCTTTAAACGTAGTAATGGAAAGTGAAGCGCTGAATCAACAACGCAAACGAATCGAAACATTACCTTGTCCTATTTTTAAAGAAATTAATTCACGCATTATTTTAGATGAAGCAAGACATTCAGGGTTTGGTTTTATCTATCTCAAAGATAAATTGCCACAATTGCCGCAGACAGAAAAATTAGCAATCATCCAGTGGCTTGCAATGTTATGGGAAAATTGGAAAGTTGCTAATGAAGATCGCTATGTTTTAGATGGCGCGGAAATTTTGCGAACCTCGAATGAAGAACTTGATTCACGCTTAAAAGCCCAGCAACGCATGTTTGAAAAAATAGGTTTGATTTAATATGGGAATTTTCCAAATTCGAAAACTGGTTACGACAGCGGAGTTTTCTGAATTCGCCAGCGGTTATATGGAATCATTTCGTCATAAAAAACTGAATCCTTTACAAGAAATCACCGTTGAAAAATTACAATCCTATCAACACATCATGGGCGTTTATCGCGGCACACAAATGATAGCGGGCTATCTTATCAATACCTATCCGCATCGTTGTTTTGAATATCTCTCACCAGAAGAACAAGAAAAAATAATATCATCCGTCGGTGGCACGCAGAAAGTCTGCGAAATTGTTGCTATTTGGAAACATAAATCAGTTTCACGGTTGACGTTTGCAATTAAAATTTGGTCGGCAATTATTTTTGATACTTTAAAAGAACGCCGCTCGATTATTTTCGGCTGTTCCTATGCAGGGCACGGAATGATAAAGCGCTACTCTGTCTTGAATCCAAAAGTAGTGCGTCATGGCAAGAATGATAATGACTTAACTATTTTTTATTTTTACCGCTGGCAATTTTTGATGACGTATATAGTCGGTATGCTAATCGGTGTGCCGCGCGAATGTTATCGTAAAATAATGCGCAGTTCGATTACCAGAAAGAGAGTTGTTAATGAGTGATAAAAAAAAATT
>CAZAXX010000015.1:0-20521 GCA_964489265.1 uncultured Coxiellaceae bacterium | reverse complement strand
AAATATTACTTAATTTTTTTTGATTTGCTAAGCGGATTACTTGCTGTTGGGCCTGCTATCTTGGCTTGGGCATTCATCATTTTGCTTGCCATCCATTTTTCATATTCTTACGTAGTACTGACTCTATTTTTGTTATCATCACCTTTGATAGTAAGCTTAACATTTATTGCCATTTTAGCTTTCTTTCGAATTCTTGTTCCAAAATTAAAACCAGGTGTCACGACCATTGGTTTTAATAAAGCAACAATTGCGTGGTACTGTCACTTATCATTAAACCGTTCGCTCAAGGTGTCTGGACTGCGTTATCTTCTCAATGTTTCTTATGTACTTAAATTTTTAGTGTATCGCGCTTTAGGCGCCAAAATCGATTTCGGCATCAACACACCGATGGAATATACATTCGTAGATTTGCCCTTGCTCGAGATCGGCAGTGGAACTTCATTTGGAGAAAATGTACATATTTCCTGTCATTATTTCACAGGAGATCGATTGCTGTTAAAACCAGTAAAAATAGGTAAAAACTGTTTTCTTGGAGCGAATTGCACGATAGGTCCTGGTAGTCAAATCGGTAACAATGCTTATGTTGGATTTAGAAATATTGTTTCCGGCGATAATATTCTTGATGATGAATATATTGGTGATGGCGAATGGAAAGAGGGCAGTCCAAAGCGCATGTTAAAAAATACCAAAACCAATCTCGCTCGCAAGAGTTTATCTGAGCCATGAAAGCTATAGCGCAAAAAAACATTTTACCATTAGAGATGTATAACCAACTTCTGGTTGTCGTGTTTGTTGTACTCAGTATTTATCAACTGTTTTATTTACCGCTGTTTATGTTAAATAAAAAAATCAGCTTAATATTAAGCTTGGTTCCACTGATTTTGTTAAATAATACTTTTTGGTCGCTTATTCATGAAGGAATTCACGCAAAGTTATCAGCAAACAATAAAATAAATAATAGACTGAGTCGTCTATTAAGTATTTGTTTTTGCTCACCGTTTCGCGCACTGCAATTAGCACATCTTTTACATCATAAATACAATCGAACTTCGTTAGAGCGAAATGAAATGAATAAAGGAAAGATTTCATATTATTTTCGTTTATTGATGGGCGTATATGTACAAGAATTATTTGTGCCATTCGTTGTTTTTCTACCGCGTGGGTTGATTGAAAGAATTGTAGATAAAAAACTGATTCCTGGTTCTTATAATCGAATTGCTGTTGAAACATTTCTGAAACGAGAGCGCAACTTGTTTGAAACACGGGTTGATCTTCTTTGCATTCTTGCAATATTTAGTTTAAGTTTTTATTGCTATGGCCACGCATGGTGGTTACTCGTTTTATTATTAGTCATGAGAGCATTTTGCATTTCATTTCTAGATTACTCATATCATTATGGAACAAAAACCGATGATGTGTCTTTCGCGTTAAATCTTGGTCTTCCAAACTTTTTATCTAAATGGATTTTACATTTTAATTATCATGGTACACATCATCGTTTTCCATTAGTCCCATGGCATGCGTTACCAGCGCTCTTTGAATCCGAGAATGAACGATTTGAAAAGAATTTTTTTGTGGGTGCGATTAACCAGCTCAAAGGACCTGTATCAGTGAATCCGAATATAAAACCAGATGATATCAAACAATTTGTGAATCAATTTTATTTAGAACGCACTGTAACGACTCGTGATCTGCAAAAAGTGCTGCAAGTAAAGTGGCTTTTCTTGTTGAGCAAGGAAAAACAATTATGCATCGCTGCTGAGCTTTGTAATTACTTGCATTCAGAAGCAGACTTTGCAATGGCTGCATCCCATGTAGGAAAGTCATCAGCAGTTTTTTTGTTTGCATTGCATAGCTTTAGACGACAGAAAATTGCGAATGAACTTTTTGCTGCTGTCAAATCAGAAAAAATATTTTCCGATCGGGTCAAGGATGCTTTTGGGATTAAAAGCCAATTTCACGACGAAACTCTACGCTCCGCTGTAACAAATAAAACGCTTGCTCGTAAAGATGCAATCTTTTGTTGTTACAATGGATTTGCTTTGAATAAATTGCTGGGTGAAAAAACTATTACTGTTCCAATTTCATTTCAAACAAAAGATGATATTTATGTTCGTAATCAAACTGACTTCGCAGCAGAAGAAAAATCCTACGTTAAATTTGAAAGTATCCGCGCAATTACTTATCGCAATGTTCGCTTCAAATTGAAAGTGAGTAACGCAATCGAATTATGGCGCGCAACTACTTTTTTGGAAAAAGAACCGGAAACAGTTAAATGGATAGCAAATACCATACAACATGACAGCGTATTTTACGATATAGGCGCAAACATTGGGATTTACAGTTTGTTTGCACTGGCGGTGCATTCGGATTGTAGTGTAGTTTGTTTTGAACCGGATTCGCTCAATTTTGCAAGATTGACTGAGAATATTTATTTAAATAGTTTTGGCAAGCGAGCCATTGCATTTCCCATGGGACTTTCTAACGAAACGAAAATAACGCGCTTTCATTCTTCACGTTTTATTGTCGCGAAGGCTGAGAATTGGTGCTCGGAAATCAATGAGCGTGGTGAATCATCCGCAGATGCGGCTGTCATAACGGGATGTTCTTTATATTCTCTAGATGATTTTTTAAAACAGCAACCTGAATTATCTGTTCCGACGCATTTAAAAATTGATGTGGATGGTCCTGAAGTAAAAATATTAAAAGGCGCGACAGAAACATTAGCCAAGCCACAATTAAAACATATTTTGGTAGAACTATTTGAAGATGAAGAAAGCGAAGTCATCGAGTTTTTAGAAAATTACAACTTTAAAAAAATAAAAATGAAATCACATACTCCCATTGCAGGCGAAAGAGGCCATATGGGCAATTATATTTTTAGAAGAAGTTGAATTTATGCCAAAAGACAAAAATCTGCCTGGCCCAAATTTATTTGTCTGTTTGTTAAGTCTATTAAAGAATAACAATAGCTTTTTATCGTTAATTACGGAATTAACGAACAGATACGGTGATTCTTTTCAGGCTTCATCATTTGCGAATAAAATATTTTTCTTTAAACATCCTGATCAAGTTAAAGAAGTTTTTATCGATAAAAGAGACTATTTTTGCAATGCGTTCGACAAGATGCGTTTTTTCCTTGGCGATGGATTAATTACTTCTGAGGGTGAAAGTTGGCAAACGCAACGAAGACAAATTCAACCCATTTTTTCACATGCAAATTTAATGACATTTTCATCTGTGATGGAAGATGAATGTCAAAGGATGATAGGGCGTTGGGAAACTAAACTTGCAAATGAAAAAAAACTGACATTAGATATCAGCGAAGAATTTCTGTTTGCATCAATGAATATAGCATCGCGCGCATTTTTCTCGATGGAAATTGATAATTCCACTTTTCAACTTAAAGAAATGCTAGATCTTTTTATGGATTATGCTGCTGATGGCGTTCGTTATCCTGCGTTCGTGAGTCAGTTGCCGACTGCTAAAAATAAAAAAGTAAAAGCAGTAAAAAAATCGGTGGATCAGCTTATTTATACGTTTATCAAAGAGCGACGCTTGCTGCATGAAAAAAATGAAAGTCAAACAAATGACATGATCGATGCGCTTATTCGCGCTCGTGATGCAGAGACTGGCGCTACATTAAATGATAAAGAAATACGTGATCAACTGATTACTTTTTTGTTGGTTGGTCATGAGACGACAGCTAATTTATTAACGTGGACATTTTATCTTTTAACACAGCATTCTAGTGCTGCTGAGCGTGTAAAAATAGAAGTGGCTAAATTACCAGATCAGTATGCGATCACGCCGAAAGCTTCGCTTGATTTAGAATATACAATGCGTGTTTATCAGGAATCGCTTCGCTTATATCCGCCAGCGTGGGTTCAAACGCGTAAATCAATTAAAGAATGTGAGATAGGTGGCGTGAAAATTCCAGTGGGTTCTCGAATTGTTGTGAGTTCGTACTTGACGCATCGGCATCCTGATTTTTGGAGTGAGCCTGACATTTTTAATCCTGATCGATTTCTTGATGTAAAACCTCACAAAGGAGCTTATTTTCCATTTGGAATTGGCCCAAGAATTTGTATAGGCCAGTATTTCGCGCAAATGGTTTATCAGACGTTTATTCCGAAATTATTGCGGCGATTTTCTTTTGCGCTTGCTGAGGAAAATATTCAATTAGATTCACGAGTGACACTGAGGCCACTTGGGGGATTGAAGCTTCATATCTTCAAAAAAGCTTGAAAAGCAAGCTTTGTCATCCTGAACGAAGTGAAGGATCGCTAAGTTATAATATGGCGATCCTTCACTTCGTTCAGGATGACAGCAATGACATCATTTCCTAAGTGAATTCACCAACCGCTCCTCTTCAATCGTACCTTCTGAAGTTCGAGCCGCATTTTGATTAAATTTTCTCGGAGAATAACCAGAGGTCTTTTGAGTTAAAGCTCCTTTTTCCAGATCAGCATCATTCGTTTGTGAAACAGTTTGCTTTGAATCGCATCTGTCTTTCAAACAATAAAGAGTTAAATAAACCAAACCAGCCGCTCCAGCAGGCACTAAAAAGAGTTGTAATAACCAAAGCAATAATCCTGCATCATATGCACTTTCAGAGGCGTCAAGTTTAGCCTGTGCTCCTGCTAAAACCACTCCATGCTCTATTAACGTTTCATTCGCCGCAGCTAGATTATTAATAAGCCCTGGAACAGTTTGATTAATGCGTTCTTCCACGAGGGAATAATTAGTCGCCTTTGCTGCTTGAAGTGCCGTATAAAAACTAGCAAAAAAACGAAATACACGCGTTACATAATCAGTTGTCGCCTGATTTTGGTCTTCTTCTCTTAATACAGAGATACCCTGCTTAACAACTTGATCATCTATGACATAGGTCATAGTGGTTGAGGAGCCCCAGTCGCGACTATAGTCAATAAACGTTTTGCCATCTTCTTTCTTACCTTGGTAATTAGGACCGATTTCGTGAGTTAGGACTGTATTAGGTTTTGCAATGCCAAAACGTCGAGAATAATAACCGCAATCTAATGGCTCAAATTCAAATTCACCAGTTAAGATATTTTTGTAATAATTTTTGATGGTAGTTGTTTCGATATAATCATGTCTTACTTTATCCTCGTACCAGCCAATATGCCCACAACAGTGTATCTCACTCCCTTTCATATCTTTACCACATGGGTTCGTAATGTAATGACAATCCCAATGATAACCGTATCGGTTAACTGTCTCGGTGTAGTATAGGTTTTGAGTTGAAACATCAGTCTTCATTGTGTCTGGAGCAAATCGCATCTTCAATAAATTTTCTAATGTCTCAACTGGCATGGGAAGAGATTCATTAAACCTAATAAAAAAAACTTCCGCACGCTGATTAAAAACAAGATAACCGCTTGTCTGATTTCGAGCGCATCTTGAATCAAGTATACGCTGTTTTGCTTCACGTAATTTTTCTTTATCTGTTTTTACTTTAACTGAATCACCATCAACAATACCTTGTGCAGATTCTTTATCGGATTTTCTATCACGATAATCTGCGCCTAATGGCAGTAATTTTATAAAAGAAGGAAAAAGATAACCGACAAAGGTGGTTGCCCAAACAGCAGCTGCTGAAAGTTCTGGATTTGCTAAAAGAGCTGAACGTGCCTTACTAAGCATATAAAATCTTCCATGATATATAAAGTGTTCCAAAGCATAGCGTTTCTTTAATAAATGTCAATTAGAAAAAATCAATCAAACAACATTATAAGTAAACGATAAGATATGATTCATTTGATTTTGAGTTTGTTGCGGCGTTTTATATTGATATTGATTCATGTATCCGATTTCCCACCACGCATTGGGCGATCGATAAAAATTAAAACCTAAAAACAAACGATTTTCTGAAACAAAATTTTTAGTCGCATAGTCAGGATGATTTAATTGGAAAAAAATTTCATCATAAAAAAATGGCAAGGTTGCTTGCGAAAATAAACTATGTTGTATTTCTACAGCAAATCGCTGCCGAAGACGTAATGAAATTTGTCCCACATTGCTACGTGAAACTTCTTCTAACCGAGTTCGAAAACCAAAATGATATAAAATCAGCTTTTTTTGCGAGGTTATTTGTTGAATTAATCGATTTTCCTGAAAAAAATCATTATAAGGATTTCTGCCTGTCCAGCGATAACCAATCCAGATATTTGTATTTAGCGTCAACGGATAACCTAAGGCACCCTCAACAAAAATAGCTTGCCAAGGATGCGTTTGATCAATCAATCTCAGTTGAGAATAAAGATAAGAGAGTATTTTTTTGTTAACAAATAAGGATTGTTGATCATTCACAGCAAGCCATTGCTTAGCATTTTGTTCTAGCGCAAAGGCATTTTTCGCGGCAAATAAAAGAAAAATTACCGTTATGAATTTTTTTGATTTAATCATTAGTCCAATCCTGATTGTTGTTAATGATAAAATAGAATCAATACAAGATCAATGAAATTGCATGGATAGGTGTGTGTGACGTATCATTCGACAAGCGTCATCGAAATTACCTGGGAGATTTTAAAAATGCTAAACGATTCACAAGATGAATTACTCACTAATGCAATCAATAGCCTGACTGAAAAATTAAGTAAAACGCTATTGAAGGATTTTTTAAAATTATCAAAAGAATTGCAAATGAATATTGTTTTAATCAAATCCGCGCAATTATTATTAGCTAATATTTTATGTCACATAGCAACCAATCAAGAAGAGCTTGATAAAATTACCAGTGAACAAGGCGTTGAGATAAAAGAATTAGTGCTTGATTGCGCTTTTACGGGATTTGCAGGAAAATTCGAGTTGAACAAACATTAATTTTTTATTTTCCTATAACTAACTGATTCAAAGAATAATTTCGTCATTTGAATTCTTGATGCGACATCTGTTAAGACAAATAACTGCATGGTATATGCTACACTTTGGTTATAGTACAAGTGTTTCACTCAACTAAAGTTTTCAGGGTTTTGACGATGAGATCCGATGAAAGCAAAACGTTGCCGCCTGACAATGGTCCTAAAAACCCAGCGGATCCTTATGACCAAAGTCCTAATGGTTTTTGGCATTATTATAGAAATACTCAAGCTCAATCAAGAACTCAAGATAGATATAAACTGCATATTTCTATCGACCCGGCACAATATGAATTAGCCAAAGCAAGAATTCATTTGATATTACATAAAGCTATTCAAGATAAATTAATTAATACCTATAAAATAGTTGTGGAGAGTGCAGTCGATTATGATAAAAGGGATGATTTGCGTCAAATAAATGCCCCTTTTTGTATTTATCTCTTTGATCATTACAATGATAAATACTTGGCAGAAATAGCCGCATTATGTGCAATGATTGAAGCTGAGTTAAGCGAGATCAAGCCAGGTGATCCAGGAAAACGTTCAAAGGCTGATTTAACATTAACAACACATGTGCTATTTCGCCAAGCCGTCTTCGATGAAAAAACATCTTCAAGAGAAAATTATGTTAATGCATTAAAAGATGAAAAAGAGATTGAAAGACTCGTAAGCGAGTCTACGGTCTCATATCCTTATACTGAACTATGCAGATATTTGAGCAAGCCAAACAAAGAAATGTTAGAGGAATCTAAAGTATCTCCAGAAGAAAAATTTTCTAAAGAACTAGAAGCTGCTATACAAGATAAAGATTATATCGTTCTCGCAGATAAACTCAAAAACGCAAATGGTATTAATTTCAAAATTTCCTTAGCCGTGTTTGATATGTTATGGCTGAGTAGAAAGCGCGATGAAAGTATACTCGATGAGATGCTCTTCACGCAGTTAGAAAAAAAAATCATGGCAGAGCTGGCTGTTAATTTATCTGATAATTTAAAACGTGAAATCGCGCACGGAAATCTTGATGAAGCCAAGCTGATGCTTGTACATGCTGCGATGAATTCCATTCCGTTTCAGCTTTCTTTCGATGACTATAATAAATTGTGCAAATACCCAGAGAGAATGTATGAGCTTGGGTTAGAAAATGCAGGAGATATCGTATTCCAAAGTCTTGCTAGAGGATTTTCTATGCAGGAAACACCGGAGGAAGAGAAATTTGAAAAGGTTAAATTTCTCTTTAGCCATCTGAGCAATGTAAGTGATTTTGAAATTTTCCCAAAAACCCAACTTCCTTTGCTGTTGCAATATGCCTTTGATCATCATATTGATTTTCAACTTTCTTTACCCATCTATAATATGTTGCGCGAAGACAAGGAGCATGTTGATGAAGTGTTATATAAGAGCCTGGACGAAAAAATAAAAAAACAGCATACATTTATTCCGTTTCTTAGAGCAATTAGACGAGCATTGAAAAATGATAGGCTTGTTGATGTTGAAGAAGAACTCACATTTGCATTACGAGTTAATTTAGCCATTCCCGTGCATCTTGTTGATGAATTGCTTGGTGTTGTAACTAAACCAGTTTTGCTTGAGGCTTTAACAACTTATAAAAGCTCACTTACAGATGTTCCAAGTCAATTTTCTAAAGATTTAGATAGAATATTAAATTCAGGCGGTTTTCGAGAATCAAATCTTATGCTTGCGCACGCTTTTGAAAATGCAATTAATTTTGAACTTTCTATGACAAATTATAATGAGTTAATGGAACACTCACGAGTGTTAACTGATTATGTCTATTTTGGTATAAAAGATAAAATGGTAGATGAATTTCATGAAAATTTAGATACGGCGTTAAACCAAAAAAATGTTCATGAATTTTTTCTTCTAGCTGATTTTGCATTTAAGGAAAATATTGATTTTGATTTTTCCATGGAGGATTTAAATAATTTACATGCGGATTTTGATAAAATTACACATGAAGACAAAGATATTGTTTATCAGAAATTAATAGATAAAATGCGCGACGATTTTGATATAAAATTAAGAATCGCACTAGAAGAAAAAAACTTTGGCGAGGCAATCCTCCTGCTGAAATTCGCCTTGAATGAAAAAATCGATGTCAAATTTCCAACAAATGTATTTGAAGATGATCTGCGTAAGAAACACTATGATGCGATCAAGAGAAAATCGAGTAGACTGGAATTTGTTTCAGAATTACTAGAAAAACCGGATAATGAGCGTCGAGAAATTCTAGTTATGCAAAATAAAAAAGATCTAGAGCATTTGCAAAGATCTTTAAAAGGAATATCAGGTAGTGAAGACGTGCTAGCGGATGTTAATCAGCAACTATTGCGTATTGAGCTAAGCCAATTAATGAGCGATTTATTAAATAGTCCCAAGGCTAAAAATGTCATAAAGAAAGCATTTATAACGCATTTAGTAGTGCTTCTTAAAAAATGGAATTTTGATTCAGATATTAAAGAATATTTTAAATTATTAACAAAAGTCTGTTTGCAAGACACGGGCACTTTTGGACATGCAGCGTTAGGATCTGAGTTAGTAAATCAAGTCGACAATTTTAGAAACCTAAAAGAATTACTTTCAGTCGATGATGATAATGAAGTTGAATTTATGGATTTGCAAAGATTTGCGGTTAAACTGCCTAACAAAAATCATTTCAATAAATCTAACCAGGAAGCAAATTTTCAAGTCATTTATCAACAAATACATCAGCTCTATTTGGATAGGACTGTAGAGTATACTCGTGAAGCAATGTTGCTTTTGACAACCTTAACTAGCCTTGAAGAATCGCTTGGTTATCCTGGCTTTAAAGAGCGTTCTGAAAATTTAATTCAATACAAAATGCAAAAATTGGAACAATCCGCTGAACAGGAAACCAAAAATTCTGATTTAAGTGAGGTTCAAAAGCAATGTGAAGCTTGGCAGCATCGCTTTGATGAATTAAAAGCAGAAGCAGCGTTTGTGGAGCGTGTGATATATGTAAAGTCGCTTTATGAAATATTAAAAAGTCTACCAATTGACATAACAAGTATTCAAAAGGAAGAAACAAGTTTAATGGATGAGTTAAAAGATTTATTAGGAAACATGAAGTCAGAAACCATGAGAAGCATGACTAACCGTTTAGCGGAACAAGTTATTCCTGTTTTACAAGCTAATTTACAACAGCATCTCAGCGCTTTATCAGTACAAGAGCTTAAAATACATGTGGAAACACCTTCTCGGTCTAATTCAACAAGTGCTCTCGTTCTTGCTCGCTTAGCGTCTGAGGAACAAAAGAGTCCTCAGCAATCGCCTGCTCCAGTGGTTTTACCAGTGCCATCGGCTACGGCTGTTGGATCTACTCCACCATCTCCTCCATCTCCACCATCTCCACCGTCTCCACCATCTCCTCCAGCTGAGAATAATGACGACCCATCAAAAAAATTCCGACGTCGTTGAAGAATAGGTAACATCTCAAAAATAAAATAAATCAAATTTAAGCGCTTAAATGCTAGTATAGGGAGTTTAGTAATAGTTATTCGAGATAATGATCATATGACAAAGACCACAACTCCACTTAGCAAACAAGAACGCAAAATCGTTACATTGGCTGCCCTCGGCGGAATGCTCGAGTTTTACGATTTTATTATTTACGGCATTTTTTCTATTTATTTTTCACATCAATTTTTTCCTGGGAAAAATGAAGCAATCGTCATCATGCAAAGTTATTTCATTTTTGTCCTCGGTTATATTGCGCGCCCAATTGGCGGCATTATATTCAGCCATATTGGTGATGAGTATGGCAGAAAAAAAGTTTTAATTATTACGATTGTTTTAATGGGCGCTGCTTCGTTGGGTATTGGTTGTTTGCCGACGTATGCGCAAATTGGCATAACCGCACCGATTTTGTTGTTAGTATTCCGGTTGCTCCAGGGATTTGCATTAGGTGGTGAATTACCGAGTACCTATGTCTATATATTCGAAACCATTCCGCACAAAAGAGGCCTCGCTTTTGGCATTACCATGACAGGTGTGAATGGCGGATTGCTGTTAGGAATGTTAATCAATTCTGGATTAAATCACTTTCTAACGTCAGAACAGTTAACCAGTTTTGGTTGGCGGTTACCCTTTATTTTTGGCGGCATCATTTGTCTTGTGAGTTACAAAATTCGTAAAATGCTGCAAGAAACAGCGGTCTTTCAAAGGATTCATGACAAACCAAAATTACCTTTAATTTACTTGCTTCGTCATCACTTCATGAATTTTTTTGCCGGTACTGCGATTGTTTCTCTCATGGCTGGGTTGGTAGTCGTTGCGATTGTTTTCATGCCAACTTATCTGCATGAAATGCTCAAGATTGATAGTCAGAAAATTAGTTACATGATGACTTATTTGATGATCGCAAATGTTGTAACAATTTTTATGACAGGTTTAATCGCAGAACATTACCCACCATTAGTCATTTTAAAATCATTATTATTGTTGTGCAGCGTGCTAATTCCTTTGAGTTATCTCAGCTTAAGCAATTCGCACATCGCAACCGGTTTAATTATTTTAGGGACTTTAGAGGGCGCAGCTGCCATGATTGTTCCGTATATCCTGACTAGCTTGTTTGAATCTAAAATTCGCTTAACAGGTGTGGCGCTAAGTTATAACATTGGTTTTACTTTGTTTGGCGGTTTGGCGCCATTGATTATCACTAATACGATTCGCATGGGCAACAATATTTATCTTACACCGTGTATTTATCTTTTGATAATCATTGTTATTTGTAGCGCGGGTTATGTTAAAATTTCGCGTTCATAAGATAAGGAAGAGATTATGCGCAATCGAACTCGCACTCGATTTATATTGGGATATAAAAAAAATAATGTTTTTTGTCGGGATAAAAAAAATTCCGACCAACAAGTTGTGTATATGTTTGATTTAGACGGAACACTGGTGAATAGTGAACCTTTAATTGCAAAAGCATTAATAACTGTTTTGCGAGATAAAAAATTCAGTATTGATTTATCTTTTGATCAAGCCTATGACTATGTTTGCGGTCATGCGGATCAATATGTTTTTGATATGTTAAAAAAGAATCATAATCTTCAAGAAGAAAGTCGCGAGATTTTTTTAATAACGTTTAAAGAACAAATAAAAAAAATGATACAAACAGTCAAGGCTGATGATTGGTTGATTGCGCCTACTGTTAACCTGCTTAAATCCTTGGTGGCTGAAAATAAAAAAGTGTGTATCGTCTCTGGCTCATCTTGTGATGTAATCAATATGGCTTTAGAAAAAATGGGATTAAAAAATTCTGTCCCTTATATTGGTTGTGAAAATTATAAAAATAGTAAACCAGATCCAGAGCCTTATTTGTTGGCAGCGCATGACATATTTAAACTGGATCCAACTGATTTTTATCGTGTCGTTATCTTCGAAGATTCACTTGCCGGTGTGGAAGCGGGTGTTGCTGCTCAAATGCATGTGATTGGTCTGCAGCATTCTTCTTTAAAAGTCCAGTTAGTAACGGCGGGTGCACATTGTGTGTTGTTGACGAGTGAATTTGGTGCGGAAAATCAGCGGAAAAATAATAATTTTTCATTGAGTAAATGGTTGGAGACGTACTTGGAATCGCCATGTTATCGGCAGTTTGTAAGTGATTATCAAAAAAACAAGATCACAGCTCGGTTATGATAGGGCATTTCTAAATGCGAAGAAAAAACGGGCGCGGGCACGCACACGGGCTCGGGCACGATGTAATCAACAACGTCATTGCGAGGCCCATAAGAAACATGGGCTCGCAATGAAGGTTTTTATTATTTCTTTTCCATGTATTGCTTAATCCAATCTCTAGCAACCGGATCAATTTTTTTATCATTGAAAAGAGTCTGCAAAAATTCATGCTTTTGTTCCGCTTCATCACCATACATATCAATTAACAATGCTTCCCATTGCTGCAACACTTTTTCATGCGGCTTGCTTTCAATTTGGTTTAAAATAGCTAACGTACGTGTCTGATAATAAGCTGTGATCGCTTTATCTAACCACTCACATGTTTCTTGCGATAAAGCATTTTCATTCGGCATATTACCTTCCTTAAAACCTTTTTCCCAAATCGCATTGCGCAATGCGATATGTTTTTTTCCATAATACTGGTTGACCCATTCCATCGTGCGTTGGCCCAATAAAATGCCTGTTTCACTCGTCGGATCTGTTTTTAAATTGGCATTCACGTCGTCAATTATTTTTTCCCAGCGATTCGTAATTGCTTGCAATTCTTTTTCGCTGAACTTATTTTTCATTTCCTGCTCAAAGCGCGCATATTCTTTTAATTCATCTGAATTAAAAACCTTACCTTCCCATGATTTTTCTAATTGCTGTATCATACGATATACCTCTATTGATTTAATGATTTTTTCCCAAGGAATTGATTTATCGCCGCGACAACTTGCTGTGAGATCTTTTAAAGTTGTACTTGCTTCAAATAAAATTTCAGCCTGTTTTTGCAAATAGGTTGACTGCTTGGAAAGATGCTCAAGCAAATCAATTTCTTTGTTTAGCAATTCTTTTATTTGCGACAATTCAAAACTAAAAAATTTCAGGGCAATAATTTGTTGTAGCTTTAATAAATCTTTTTCGGAGTACAAGCGATAGCCGTTGGGCAAGCGCACAGAAGGTGTTAGCAAACCAATATGATCATAATGATGCAGTGTTTGCACCGAAACATGGGTTAATTTGCTAAGTTCTTTTACGTACCATTGAGCCATCGTTTTTTCCCCCTCAGCACGCAAGATGAGGTATATGGTAACCATAGAGTCAAGCATATTTAATTAGATTATATAATATTCGCATGCTATGCTTTTTTCCCAAATAAACCAAAGCGATCGGATGGAAAATTAAAATGAAATCAATCAATGAGTTAATTTCCGCGCTGCAAAACAAAAAAATATCTTCGCTGGAATTAGTCGAACAAAGCATTTCGCGTATTGAAAATTTTGATAAAAATATCAATGCTGTTGTGGTACGTGATTTTGAAAATGCACGTAACAAAGCAAAAGCTGCAGATCAAGCAATTGCAAAAGGCGAACGCAGGCCGTTGTTGGGAATTCCTATCACAGTAAAAGAATCGTTTCGAGTGGCAGGTTTGCCAACGACGTGGGGTAATCCGCAATATAAAGACTGGACTCCTGATCACAATTCACTGGCCGTAGCTCGATTGCAAAATGCCGGCGCTATCATTATTGGAAAAACAAATGTTCCCTTCATGCTAAAAGATTGGCAAACCTACAATCCGATTTATGGAACAACAAATAACCCGTGGGATCCGAGCTTAACAGCAGGAGGTTCATCTGGCGGTTCTGCTGCAGCATTGGCTGCGGATTTTGTTGCTTTGGAATTAGGTTCTGATATGGGAGGTTCGTTGCGAGTGCCAGCGCATTTTTGTGGAGTCTTCGCACATAAACCAACGCCGCACGTGATACCTATGCGAGGTGCGGCACCACCGACTTTACCACCTATTCCTGGTTACAATGATTTTGCTGTAGCAGGCCCGCTGGCGCGCAATGCGGCAGATTTAAAATTAGCATTTGATTTATTAGCGGGGCCTGATGAATTATATGATGGCAAAGCGTATAGCTTGAATTTGCCGCGTTGCCCATATGAACAATTAAAACAATTTCGTGTCTTGATCTTGAATGAACATCCGCTTTGTCCAACAGCAACCAATATCAAAAAAGCAATTGAGGATTTGGCGGATCAATTAATTCAATCGGGTGTCAAGGTAACTTGGTATAATAAAAACATGCCTGATCTTGCGGAAACAACGCGAGAATATTTATTTTTGGTGGGTGCACAACTTTCAACTGAAAAATCAGATCATCTTTTTGAAGAATTGAAAAATTCAATTGCTGATTTACCTGAAAATAATTTGGAATTTTCAACTGTGTTATCGCGTGGAATGATTACGTCGCATCGTGATTGGTTGGTTCACATGAGAAAACGCAGTCAACTGTGTCACGAATGGCGTATGCTTTTCAATGATTTTGATGTGATTGTTTGCCCGGTTATGCCGACGACGGCTTTTGCACATGATCATTCGGATTATACTAAACGAACTATCACAATTGACGAGAAAAAAATTCCCTATAGCCAGCAATTTGCTTGGCCGAGTCTTGCAACGTTGTTGGGATTGCCGGTGACCGTGATGCCGATTAAAAAAGAAAATAATTTACCGATTGGTATTCAAATTATTGGAAATTATTTGGAAGATAATATGACGCTTCAGTTTGCGCGGTTGCTTGAGCAGATGTCCCTGTCATCCTGAACGCAGTGCATTACTGTCCGGTGAATCGGTAGATTTTTTACGCTGTTCCTCAAAAAAGCCTGAAAATAAAGCTTTGTCATCCTGAACGAAGTGAAGGATCGCTACGTTATAACATGGCGATCCTTCACTTCGTTCAGGATGACAAGGCGGCGCCATTACTTCGACCGAATCAACTCATCCAACTGCTGTTTTTCTTCCTGAGTCAACGCGGCTTGATTTGCTTTTGCTAACAAGCGATCAATGATTTGTTCATGTCCCAGTTTATGCAACAATTGAATCGCGCCAAGAAATTCGCTTTTAATCCCTTCTTCAGGAATCATATGTTCAGCTTGAGCGAGCTTCGCAAGCGAATTTCCTTCTGCACGTTCACGCCAAAACTCAACTAATCCGCCGGTCGTCAAGTCAGGATGTTGTTTCACATAGGCAACGATTTCATGTAGCAATTCAATACCACGAATATTTAATTCTGGTAAAGGTTGCTCGATGCAGAGCGCAAGCGATGGTTGCTGAACAAGCAAGGTAATAGCGAGTCGCAACGTAGAGGGTGGTTTTGCTTTTTGTGTGAGTGGGCGTACGGATTTATTATTTTTAGTTGGTTTTAATTGCTGTACATCCACGCGCGCACGTTTTGCTAATTCATCCAACATCATTTCCCGAAAAATTCCTTCGGGTAGTTGATCCAAATGTTCTGTCGCCAATTTGACAAAACGTGCTCGACCATCCATGTTGCTCAAATCAGTTTGCTTCGCCAGAGATTGAAAGAAAAATTGCGAAAGTGCTGCGGCTTGTTGGATGCGATGCTCAAAACCTTCTTTGCCTTCTTTTCTAATCAATGAATCTGGATCTTCACCATCCGGTAAAAACATAAAACGGATTTGCACAGCATCACTCATCAACGGCAATACCACCATGAGTGCACGCCATGCAGCCGTGCGACCTGCTTGGTCGCCATCAAAACAAAACACAATATCTGCAGTCTCACGAAACAAACGTTGTAAATGATTGGCGGTCGTCGCAGTCCCTAAGGTGGCAACTGCATAAGTGATGCCATGCTGAAATAATGCAATCACATCCATATAGCCTTCGACAATGAGTGCTCTGGCTAAATGACGATTCGTTGCCTCTGCCTGATAAAGCCCATACAGTTCATGGCCTTTTTGGAAAATAACTGTTTCAGGCGAATTTAAATACTTCGGTTCGCCTTTATCTAATATTCGACCACCAAATCCAATAAAGCGCCCGCGACGATCTCGAATGGGAAACATTATGCGTTCACGAAAACGGTCATAATAACCGCCATCATCTTTTTTAATTAACATACCGGTATCAACGAGTTGCTGCTTTAAATCCGAGGTCTTGCCAAATTGCTGCAAAACATGATCCCAACCGGCAGGCGCAAAACCAATGCCAAACTCTTTGGCAATTTCACCAGACAAACCGCGTCGTTTTAAATATTCAATGGCTTTGGCAGATTGTTTTAACTGTGTTTGATAAAACTTGCTGATATTTTCCAGTAGTTCGTAAAGATTATTTGAGACAACCGGTTTTTCAAATGTGCGAGATTCACGTGGGATTTCCATGCCAGCTTGCCGTGCTAAGGTTTCTACGGCTTCAGGAAATTCCATGCGATCGTATTGCATCAGAAAATCAATGGCATTCCCATGAGCTCCGCAACCAAAGCAATAATAAAATTGTTTGGTTTGACTTACAGAAAAGGACGCGGATTTTTCTGTATGAAAAGGGCAGCAGGCAAAATAATTGTTACTGGATTTTTTACGCAGTGGCACACGGCCGTCGATTAACTCAACAAGCTCAATCCTGCTTAACAGCAGTTGAATAAACTCACGAGGGATATGATTGGTCATGCAGGCATTATGCAACAATGGAGGTTGTTTGGGAATGACTCCTCGTCACTACGTCCCGCGGTTTGTTCGCGGGATCCAAGCAAGTTACATCGGGTCACTGGATCCCGCGGACGAGCCGCGGGACGTAGTAGAGGGGGAGGCGCGAAGCATTGTCTCGAAGGTCCGCCCGCGGCTATGCAGAAAGACGTTCTTTCACGATGTTACTGACAGCTGCCACATCGGCACGCCCTTGCACTTTCGGCTTCAATATACCCATGACTTTACCCATGTCACGTGCAGAGCTCGCGCCTGTTTCCTTGATTGCTTCTTCAATCAGGGCTTGAATTTCAGCAGCACTTAATTGCGAAGGCAAATATTCTTGAATAATGCGCACTTCATCATGTTCTCTTTGCGCGAGATCCTGGCGATTGGCTGCTTCATATTGCGTGATGGATTCGCGACGCTGCTTCAGCATTTTGTCCAAAATCGCCAGAACATGCTCATCAGTTAATTCAATGCGCTCATCCACTTCACGTTGCTTGATAGCGGCCAAGATAAGACGAATAGCGGCCAAGCGATCTTTAGCCTGACTACGCATGGCGCTTTTCATGTCTTCCTGGATCTTCCCTTTAATTGCTGACGTAGTCATACAAGTCGCTCATTTAAAAATTGATATTACTTGCGACGGTCTTTTTCCATAGCAACCTGTTCACGCATCAGTTTTTTCTGATAACGTTTCACAGCGGAGGCTTTTTTACGCTTCCTTTTCCAGGTGGGTTTTTCGTAGAATTCATGGCGGCGTAAATCAGCTAAAATGCTGGCTTTTTCGCACAAACGCTTGAAGCGGCGTAAGCTAACTTCAAAATTTTCATTATCTTTTACACGTATACTTGGCATATTTGAGACTAGACTCCGTCTTACTATTTATGAAGAATGGCAGATTCTAATCGGTAATCATAAGAAATGCAAAAAAAGTTATTAAATTATAGGTAGAAAAACACATGAGAGTATTAGGTATAGAAACATCCTGTGATGAAACGGGTGTTGCCATTTATGATGAAGCCCAAGGGTTACTCGCGCATACCTTGTATAGCCAAGTGGCCATGCATACAGAATATGGTGGCGTCGTACCGGAATTGGCTTCTCGTGATCATGTCCGTAAAACGATTCCCCTGATTGAAACTGTGATGGATCAAGCAGGACAAAATGCTAAAGATATTCAAGGAGTTGCGTATACAGCAGGCCCTGGTTTAGTCGGTGCTTTATTAGTGGGAGCAGCGATTGGCTGCAGTATTGGGTATGCCTGGGGTGTGCCAACTATCGGGGTTCATCATATGGAAGGGCATTTATTGGCGCCGATGCTTGAGCCTGATCCACCGGCCTTTCCTTTCGTTGCTTTGCTTGTCTCAGGCGGCCATACGCAATTGGTGAAAGTGCTGCGCCTTGGTGATTATGAAATTTTGGGCGAATCGGTGGATGATGCGGTCGGCGAGGCATTTGATAAAACAGCTAAATTGCTGGGATTGGGTTACCCAGGCGGTGCGCCACTTTCTTTACTTGCCAAAGAGGGTGATCCAACGCGCTTCCATTTTCCGCGACCGATGATCGATAGACCGGGTCTCGATTTTAGTTTTAGTGGGTTAAAAACATTTGCAGCCAATACGATTGCAAAAGAGCCTCTGGACCCTGCAACGCGGGCAGATATTGCGCGCGCATTCCAGGATGCCGTGGTGGAAACCTTAGTGATTAAATGTCGTCGTGCGTTACGCGCGACGGGAATGAAAACATTGGTTGTGGCAGGTGGGGTCGGAGCCAATGAAGCATTGCGGCAAATGCTCTCAGAAATGACGGCGAAAGAAGGGGGCAAGGTTTATTTTCCTCGCCAGGAATTTTGCACAGACAATGGTGCCATGATCGCCTATGTCGGCTGTCAGCGATTATTAGCAGGTAAAAAAACTGGTTTAGCCATCGAAGTTTACCCCCGTTGGCCATTATCTAGTTTGCGGGATTAGGGTCTGTTTACAATTGGTTTGGGGCTTTTAAAAAGTGGGGAATCGAGTCAAAATTGTCGCAAATTTGAGGCGAATAGCAGAGCTATTTAACGAAAATTTGCGACGATTTTGGCCGATTCTACCGCTTTTTAAAAGCCCCAAACCAATTGTAAACAGACCCTAAGTTTTTTTAGCGCCTATTTTACTTTCTTTCCCAGCGAGTAAATTAGTGATGTTTTTGCGATGTCGGTAAATTAACAGCAAGCTAATCGCGCAGGTGACGGCAGTGTAATTATTATTTGTGAAATACCATGCATAGACAGGCGCGAACAGAGCAGCCAGAATGGCGGCGAGTGATGAATAACGGAAAATCAGCGCGCTCACAAGCCAGGTTGCTAACAGTAGAAAACCCAGTGGGCATGAGAGTGACACTAAACAACCAAAGGCAGTCGCAACGCCTTTGCCGCCCTGGAAACGAAAAAAGATGGGATAGAGATGTCCCAGAAAAGCAGCGAATGCAACGAGACTCAATCCTAGTACATCCAGGCCATACCATTTGGCCAGCAACACGGGAATCATGGCTTTAATCACGTCGCCGAGCAGCGTAATGATCGCTGCTTTTTTGCCGCCAAAGCGCAATACATTGGTGGCACCTGGATTTCCTGAGCCCTGGTTGCGCGGATCAGGTAATCCCATCAGTTTACACGCCACAATCGCTGTGGAAATTGAACCAAATAGATAAGCAACAATGACAGCAATAATAATCTCAAGCGACATAATGAGCCCTTAGCAAATTTTTTTGATTCTAATACGAGAATGCCCCTGTTAAAATATTTTTATTATTTTTTAGGTGACAACTTCATGACTGCTAACCCCAATAACCTCATCTGGATTGATATGGAAATGACTGGACTCAATCCAGAAAAAGAACGCATTATCGAAATTGCCACCATCGTGACGGATTCTGATTTGAATATTATTGCGGAAGGTCCTGTGTTTGCAGTGCATCAGCCGGATTCATTGTTACAAACAATGGATAGCTGGAATACCAAGCAACACAATTCATCCGGCCTGGTCGCACGAGTGAAGGCAAGTACAGTTACTGAAGAAGAAGCAGAGCGGGCGACACTGGAGTTTTTGCGGCAATATGTGCCGGAAGGCAAATCACCCATGTGTGGCAACAGCGTGCATCAGGATCGACGTTTTCTGTGTCGCTACATGCCGCAACTCGAAAAATATTTTCATTACCGATTGTTGGATGTCAGTACGCTGAAAGAATTGGCATTGCGTTGGGCGCCACGTGTTTATTCAGGATTGCAAAAAGAATCCAAGCATCTTGCGTTGGATGATATTCGCGAATCGATTGAAGAATTAAAATATTATCGCGGGACTTTGTTTAATCCGGAGATATTCAAGTGACACCGTGTCAACGTGTCATCCTGAGAGCGCTTTTTGCTCGAAGGATCTCCACGTTATAACAGGGAGATCCTTCGAGCA
>CAZAXX010000014.1:0-37708 GCA_964489265.1 uncultured Coxiellaceae bacterium | reverse complement strand
CATTGTGTGTGTCTTCACAAGTGGGTTGCACACTGAATTGTGATTTTTGTTCGACCGGCAAGCAAGGGTTTAATCGAAATTTAACGCCACATGAAATCATTGGCCAACTCTGGGTTGCTGTGCGCGGCTTATCTGAAGCGCAAGGATTACATGATCACGCTGTCACGAATGTGGTGATGATGGGCATGGGTGAACCGTTATTAAATTTTGATGCGGTTGTGAGCGCCATGAATATTATGCTGGATGATTTCGGCTATGGTCTTTCCAAACGTCGCGTGACATTGAGCACTGCAGGTGTTGTGCCAGCCATGTATGAATTACGCAAAGTCAGTGATGTTGCATTGGCTGTTTCTTTGCATGCGCCCAATGATGAATTACGCAATGTCCTGGTTCCACTTAACCGAAAATATCCGTTGAAAGATTTAATGGCGGCTTGCATAGATTATTTTAAAGATGACAAACGACGTTATGTCACCATGGAATATGTCATGCTCGCAGGCGTCAACGATACGCCAGAACATGCGCGCCAATTGATTCGACTTT
The DNA here is from genome assembly GCA_964489265.1 of uncultured Coxiellaceae bacterium. GTDB lineage: Bacteria > Pseudomonadota > Gammaproteobacteria > DSM-16500 > DSM-16500 > CAYRUP01. Next base: position 37,165 of record CAZAXX010000014.1, on the reverse strand, counting down.
TAAGCGGGGTACGCGCGAAAGTCAATTTGATTCCATTCAATCCTTTTCCCAATACGATCTATCAACGCTCAGATCAAAAAACCATAGATCATTTTCGTGAAATGTTGATGAATGCGGGTATCAATGCCATCACGCGTAAGACACGAGGCGATGCCATTGATGCAGCTTGCGGCCAATTAGTCGGTCAAGTCAAAGATCGTACACGGCGCAGCGAACGTTACAAAAAAAGTTTAGGCTCGACAGTCCTAGAAAAAATTTCCTAAAATTTACAGAATGTTAAAATTTCAATAAGTTACAGTATATTTTGCTCAAAAAATGCAATATTTACTTGGCGATTAATGAATAGTTGCTTATCATATAAGTAGCGTCTGCTTACAATTGTAAACAGACCCTTAAAGACAGTCATAAATAATGGAAACAGAAAACGGCATGATGGAAGAAAACCAGCAAAATCCAGCAAGTGGTCTTGGTACACGCTTAAAAACAGCGCGTGAATCACTGCATTTATCACAAAAAGATGTGGCAGTCCGTTTACATCTCGGCCCAAGCATGATCCAAATTATCGAAAATGAAGATTTCCGCCGTGCGCCACCCCCAACATTTATGCGTGGTTATGTGCGATCTTACGCTAAGTTATTAAATTTGGCTGTCACAGATGATGAAATCAATTTGGCATTGAGCCAATCAGGTATTGATTTGACTCCCAAAACAACGATGAATTCTATGTTACAAACGACTGAATCCATAGAAAAAGCGGATCGTTATGTCCATATAATCACGATGCTGATTCTAGCGGTTTCACTGGTTTTAGTTGGAATTTGGTGGAAATCGCATAAGACCACCGCAGACACAGTGCCGGTTCTTGTGCAAAACCCAATAGCGACGCCGCAACAGCCGCCAGCGCCAGTAGCAGAGCAGCCGACTGTTGCAACGAATGTAGCAGCGCCACCTGCGACGGCTGTGGCTACTCCGACGACGACGCCCACTGCAGCGGCTACGGCTCCAACTACAACTCCTGCACCCGTACAACAACCTGCAACAACACAACAACCACAACCCGTTGTAGCAGAGACTCCTGCAGCACCTGCTAACGTGCCGCCAACCGAAAATACGACGACACCAGCAATCGCACCACCTGTCGTTGCAAATACAACAACGACACCACCACCTGCTGATGCAACAATACCAGCGCCAACGCCAGAAACCGGTGTTTTGCCACCCCTCGCACCACCTCCTGTTACTGGATTAGCAAATGCAGCGCCTGTGCAACCCATTCCTGATGCGAATCAAGCAACTGATAACGATGATCAGCCCCGTAAAAAACGACATCGACGCTCTGCTGATTTCGATAATAGGGTCTCCGGCATGGCAATGGCATTACCGGAACCTGGTCTATAAAATTCCGCATAAAATAACGAGTAAAAGGTACATAACGTGGCTAACCCGATTCAAGCAATTCGCGGCATGAATGATATTTTGCCGTCAGAAACAAGTGTGTGGCAATTCGTTGAAGATACATTGCGTCAAGTGCTGCAAAGTTACGGTTATCAAGAAATCCGTTTCCCAATTGTTGAAAAAACAGAATTATTCAAACGTTCGATTGGTGAAGCAACTGATATTGTTGAAAAAGAAATGTATACGTTTCTTGACCGCAACAATGACAGCTTAACACTTCGCCCAGAAGGCACTGCGTGTTGTGTGCGCGCCGGCATTGAACATGGTTTGTTATACAATCAAATCCAGCGACTTTGGTACATGGGTCCTTATTTTCGTCATGAACGTCCACAGAAAGGACGTTATCGACAATTTTATCAATGTGGCGCTGAAGTTTTCGGAATCGATACACCCGACGTTGATGCAGAATTGATTTTACTAGCCGCAAAAATTCTCGAAAAATTAGGCTTAAGATCGTATGTCAAATTGGAATTAAATTCCCTGGGCGGCACTGAAGCGCGCGCTATTTATCGTGATGAACTTGTCAACTATCTATCAAAGTACAAAGATCAATTAGATGAAGATAGTCTACGTCGTCTCACCACAAATCCTTTGCGCATTCTTGATAGCAAAAATCCTGTTGTACAAACTCTCTTGCAAACAGCACCGACACTCACTGATTTTCTTGATGCGGAATCGCGTGATCACTTCAATCAAGTTCAAAATTATTTAACGCGTGCGGGCATATCATTTACTCTCAATCCACGTTTAGTGCGCGGATTGGATTACTATACAAAAACCGTTTTCGAATGGGTCACAACGGAACTTGGCGCACAAGGTGCGGTTTGTTCTGGCGGACGTTATGACAATTTAGTCGAACAATTAGGCGGCAAAAAAACGCCGGCACTTGGTTTTGGAATGGGTTTAGATCGTGTCGTATTATTATTTCAACAAATTCAAAAAGAATTACCGACGCATACACCGCATATTTATTTCATTTCAGATGGCGAACTTCCATTTCAACACGCACTTGCGCTAGCGGATCGTTTACGTGATGCACTTCCTCACTTACGTGTATTGCTACACTGTGGTGGCGGCAATTTAAAAAATCAATTTAAAAAAGCCGACAAAAGTGGCGCCGCGCTCGCACTCATTTTAGGCGAAGAAGAAATGAAGACTAATTCAATTGCGGTAAAATTCTTGAGAGAAAATTCTCCGCAGACAGTCGTCAAACAAGATGAGCTAATAGAATTTATCCGGAATAAATAACCTGTCATCCACGCCTGTTGTCATCCAGAGAGCGCTTTTTGCTCGAAGGATCTCCTTATATTTATCGGGAGATCCTTCACTTCGTTCAGGATGACAACAGCCTCATTCAAGGCGACGGCTTCCCAGGAGGCGTCACCTCTACCCCATTTGCCTTTAATACACCTTTCTCAAACGTAATCACCGTCACATAATCATCTTTATCCAACTTGATATAACCAAGCTGAACAAAATTCGCAAGCTGGGCTTTAATACCTTCTGCTGGCGAAACAGGTGCGGGGACTGGCGTCGGTGGGTTCTTACTTGCATCAAGAATCACTGAATATTGCATTTTTAACTGCGCAGCAATGTCCGGTGGAATTTGTTTTAATTTTTCTAACTGGTCAATGTACTTGGAAAAATCAGCCGGCGCTAAATGCGTTTGCACCATATCTTTGATCTGTATTGCAACACTCAAATCTATTTTATTTTGAGTGCCTAACGTATCTAATTGTTTTAATAAACCAGCCTCTGTATTCGTATCAATTGGAGTGGGAGCAACCGGAGGCGTGTTTTGTTGTGCAAATAACTCAATCAGTTGATTCACTAAAGTCACAGATATACGTATATCCGTTGTCGACTTCATATTTTGCACCAAATCATGCATGGTTTTGAGATCACCTGACCATACTGTTGCACTATTTGTTATTAATTTTCCGAATGACGTATTAATAACAGCATTTTGTTTCAACGAAGTAGTCGGTGTAATGATCGCTGTCAGTATTTCAATATATTTTTGATCTTCCGCTGGAGACGTTATCCTATTATTACGATTTTTACTCACTTCTTTCAGCAAATCCACCAATGCAGATGCACTCATGTTTTCAAAAGAGAGATTCGCATTAGATTGATTCACCGAAAATCCTAACCACTCCGGTGTGACTAATTGACCCACTGACAGTTGTATTTTTGAGGTATATAAATTTTTTCCCGCCATTCCAAACGTATTACCAAAATTCAAATTATTGATTGACACAACAACACCGTTTGCATCGTTCACTGAGATTGCTGGTATCGCGATAGAGTAAGAACCATCCCACAAACTAACCTCATTTGCAGCCATGTCATATTTGATATTCGCATCTTTGGAGATCACCGAACCAAAAGGACTGCGAGCGTTCACTGCACCTATCGTCAGATCCGTTGTCACTTTTTGTAAATGATTTCCTTCCAAATGGAAATCGATAGTGCCATTTAATCCCTGCCAAACAACGGTGCCAACATTCGGTAGATTGATATTAAATACGGGCGTTTTTATCTGGTTTATAAAATCTTCGCCGCTCAATGTCGCTAACCCATCGATGGTAACAACACCGTTACTACTTGCCTGACCACCCAATAAAATCGCTTCGGCGGCAGCTGGCAAATGGACATTACTTTGAATAGAAGCAAGACCCAGCACGCGTTTATCGTTCGCGGCATCATAAACAAATGGGCCATGGGAAATATGTTGGGACAAGATAATCGTGGGTGTCGTATAGCCAGAACTACTTGGCAGTCCAGTCATTGAATCGACCTTTGGACTAATCGCTACTTTTGCTTCTGAACTAAACCAGCCTTCGTGATACTCCATTACATTGATTTTAATACGCTGATCCGCTTCCAGTGCTTTCACTAAAGTAAAATATTGCCGTTTAAATAACATACCATCGGCCAAGGGAACCATTGCAATTGCAAGAAAAATGAGCAAAACAAATACAGTTACTATTATATTTTTTATACGCATGCGTCATCCTCCTAGAAATTCAGTATAGCACACCAAATAATGAATAAAGTCTAGTGCATTTTGTGCAAAATCCGCTAAAATGCGTGAGCAAAATCCTTAAGGAAGGAGCCGCACCTTGACCGAATATTTAACTGAACAAGAACAAATTCAGCAATTAAAAAACTGGATTAAACAATATGGGCTGACCATCTTAGCTGGTATCGTAATGGCACTCATTATTACGTCTGGATGGCGTTATTGGCAGAATTATCGCAACAAAATTTTAACGCATGCATCGATGGTTTACGATGAAATGCTAACATTGCGCGCCCAAAACAATTCTGATCGCGCCAATGTTCAAGCAAAAAAATTGTTAAGCGACTATGCGAGCACGCCTTACGCCCAAATGGCTGCCATGTTGCTGGCACGTGAAGCGATTCTTAAGAAAAACTATCCAGAAGCGATCACGCAACTTAACTGGGTCATGGATCACAGCAAAGATCAATCAATACGAGAAATTGCCCGTATTCGTTTGGCACGTCTCATGATCGCCCAGAAGAAACCGGATAGTGCGATAGAATTATTGAAAAATTTAGATGACAAAATTTTTATTGGTTTGGTAGATGAAGTACGCGGCGATGCGTATGCTGCACAAAATAATGTGGCGTCCGCACGCAAAGCTTATCAACTCGCTTTAAGTGAAATCCCGAACGCTGAAGTTTCCCGACCTATTTTACAAATGAAATTTGATAATCTGGCAATAGAAAATAACAAGGCATCATAATCCCCCCACCCTCTTCCCTGAAGAGGGTTTTATGCATACCGCGTGACAATCGATAGGAATAATAACGATGAAAAAAATAATGAAAAATCTGTTTGTCTTCACTGCATTGAGTCTTGCATTAAGTGGCTGCAGTAGTTTTTTTGATAAAGATAATACTCCAATACCTTCTAAATTAGTGGATTTCAAGCCGGAATTAAATGTGCATCGTGCCTGGTATACCAGCACAGGCCCGGGTGTGAGCGATGATTATTTGAAATTGGCTCCTTCGATTTCAGGACAATCGATTTTTACCGCAAGTCGAAATGGAACAGTTAGCGCGAATGACAAATTAACTGGCAAATCGATCTGGAGTGTCAGCACAGGTTCGGCCATTACGGGCGGTGTCACTGCCAGTGGAAATTTAGTTTATGTCGGAACACGCGCGGGCGATACCGTCGCATTCCGCCAAACGGATGGCCAAATCGCCTGGAAAGCAAATTCATCCGGTGAAATTCTGGCGCCCGTTGCTGCAACAAATAATGTTACTTTGATAAAAACAATTGATGGTCGAGTCAGTGCAGTGTCTTCTCTTGATGGACATAAATTATGGCAATATCAAGTGACAGAACCAACTTTGATTTTGCGTGGCTCCAGTGCACCACAAATTACGCGTGACTCAGCTATTGTCGGTTTTGAGAATGGCAATCTGGTAAAACTAAGTCTGCGGCAAGGTCATGAACAATGGCAAACATCCATTGCAGAACCGACCGGTATTTTTGCGATCCAACGCATGATTGATATCGATGCGGATCCTGTTGTCGTTGGCAATCGTGTTTATGCAGCAACTTATCAAGGCCGAATTGCCGCACTGAATCTTGCTTCGGGCAGCGAAATCTGGAACCACGATATTTCATCTTATGCAGGCATTGCATCGGATGGTAATAAAGTTTATGTCTCCGATGCAAAAAGTCATATCTGGGCATTTAACGCAGGCAATGGCGCAGTTGAATGGCAGCAAGAAGATTTGTATGCACGCACGACCACTGGACCTGCTGTGATTGGTAATTATGTTGTAGTGGGTGATGCGGAAGGTTACTTGCATTGGATGAGCAAACAGGATGGACATTTTGTCGCACGTACTTACGTGAGTAAATCAGGCATTATCGCAACACCGATTGTTGATAATAATATTTTATATGTTTACACCAAAGACGGCCATTTAGCTGCTTATTCAGTAGTATAACTATGTTACCAGTAATTGCGATTGTTGGACGACCGAACGTTGGAAAATCAACGTTATTTAATTGCCTCACACGCTCGCGTGATGCGCTCGTCTCTGATTTACCAGGTATGACGCGTGATCGGCAATATGGTGAAGCGGATGTGCAAGGACATCGCTTTATCGTCGTCGATACCGGTGGACTCACTGAAGAAAAAAGTGACTTAGATCTTTTAATGGCACATCAATCACAACAAGCCATTCAAGAAGCCGATAAAGTTCTTTTTCTCGTGGATGCACGTGCCGGTTTGACTGTGTCTGATCAAACGATCGCGCAAAAACTGCGAAGCATGAATAAAAATATTTTTCTGGTCGTCAATAAAGCGGAAGGACTTGATCCTATCCTTGCAGCCACAGAATTTTTCCGATTAGGTTTGGGCGAACCCATTGCAATTTCTGCGGCACATGGTCGTGGTGTGACTGAATTAGTTCAAACGATTTTCCAAAATGATGCTGAAGAAGTTGCAGCAGATGATGAAAATGCAGGAATCAAAATTGCAATTATTGGTCGCCCGAACATGGGTAAATCAACACTCACCAATCGAATGTTAGGCGAAGAGCGTGTGATCGCGTTTGATCAACCTGGCACGACGCGTGATAGTATTTTTATTCCACTGACACGTTTTGATAAGCAGTACACAATTATTGATACAGCCGGTGTCAGACAGCGCGGCAAAATTTTTGAATCAACCGAAAAATTTTCTGTCGTCAAAACATTACAAGCCATCGAAGCGTGCCATGTTGTGTTATTTCTCATGGATGCGCGTGAAGGTGTCACCGAACAGGATTTACGTTTGCTCGGTTTTATTTTAGATAGCGGGCGATCACTGGTCATTGCGATTAACAAATGGGATGGCATGACGCTGGAAGAAAAAGATAAAACACGCGCATCGATCGATCGACGTTTGGATTTTATGAATTTCGTGCGCATTCATTTTATTTCGGCATTGCATGGTTCTGGCGTGGGAAATTTGTTTGACTCGATTGACGAAGCGTATGCGTCTGCCACTAAAAAATTAGCTACACCTAAACTCACGAAAATTTTACAAGAAGCGGTTGTGCAACACGCCCCTCCTCTCGTCAATGGTCGACGCATCAAATTGCGTTATGCACATTCTGGCGGTAATAATCCACCACGCATTATCATTCATGGTAATCAATTGGATGTATTGCCCGATGCGTATCGTCGTTATTTAGCTAAGACTTACCAAGCTCGTTTGAAACTCATGGGTGCACCTGTGCGTATTGACGTGAAAAACAGTGAAAATCCATTTCGGCATAAACGCAACGTGTTGACTCCTCGTCAACAACAAAAGAAAAAACGTATGATGCGGCATGTAAAAAAATAACAGTATTATTCATGCGTTTAAAATTGCTTGTGCTAAATCATCTAGATAGAATGCCTCCTTTATTTTGGAGGAACTCTTATGGACGCTCGAGCATTACCCTATCACGATTCTCAAACATTACCCTATCGCGATTATTTAAAATCACATCTTGTTTTTCTCGAAGAAACCAAAGAAGCAGACATTGAAACATATCAAAAATATCTTGAAAGACAAAATCCTAATAAGCATTTTTTATTTCCCTTGAGACAAAGAACTACTGCATTTAACGGTTCTGCTACCGAGGTATTACACAATCGTCTCAAGGAAATATTTCCAGGCAAAAATTTTTCTATAGAACATTGGTCGAGACTTACATTTAAATGGACGAATCCCGAAGACACTCTGTTTTTTTCTGATATTTTAACTGCTCATCGCATTAATCATTCTGTTGGAACTGATGACTCGGTAGGTGTTTTGCAGGTGCATGTTTGCAAATTGTTAGCTTTATTACTTCAATGTTCGCTATCAGAAGCAGTCCAATTTAGAGATCATTTATATAATGAAGCATATCAAAGAACAGAGTATAGCTATAGCCACTATTATACTGTAACACTATCGACTCAACATGATCTAGGAAGCGTCACTGGCAATACTAAAATGGATCCAGTCGATGTGGTCGCGTTAGTAAATGCATATTATGAAGAGACTAAAACTGACACGCATAGCCGTCCTATTGAACGCATTCAAGTAGGATTAATAACAATAAGCAGTGAACTCATGAAAAATTTTTATTCTTTCATGAACCATTCTGTTAAACCTCTTATTGCTAAATATGCAGAGCATTTGCCGGAGATAAAATCGGGTGAAGCTGAACCCACACTTGAAACTATTTTGAAAAAAATTATTTTCTTAAGAACAACCAACGAACAAGATGAACATGATTCTGAAGCATATAAAGTAGAATCTCTTATTTTAATGAAGGCACTGCAGGATTATCAAAGTTTACTAGGCTGGCAGAAATTAGCTTCTGTTATTGTAGAATCTAGAAGAGACCGAAGCCCAGGCTTTGATTGTTTACATAATATCTTTCAATTACATTTCCAATATCGTGAAATCAAATCACCTGCTGATCTTGGACTCGCATTTTATCAATTAAAATTGGCCTGTTTAGATTGGCGTGAAAAACAGGAAGATGATCGATTACAAGAAGTCATCAATCTTTTTGTAGCGACAATTAACGAAGTTCAATACTGTGTTGATGAAGCCGAATTAACGCAACGACTAACACAACTTGAGAATCTAGGTTTGAGTTCCATTCTCGTTTTTCGGCATAATCAATTCTTAGTGCGACACTTTGTTGAGCATATCAGCGTGCAGCAAGCCCATTTTTTAAAAAATTCTGTAGAAACTTTTCAAGATAATTTGCGTGATCTTAAAAATAATATCGAACTTTTAAAAATGTGCCCTTCTCTTCCGCAAACTATTAAAGATATTTTTTTAGAGCTTCAAATTTTTTTAGAAAGTAACCAAACTTTCTCTGAAAAAAATAAAAAAATATTTGCAAAGCATTTCGGAAAAATGGTTGGGGAATTGATAGCAGGCAAACTGAAAACAGCAGAGGAAATTCTTCAATTTGAAAACCAGTTGAAATTTGAATTGTTAGGCAGACCCAAGCCTCTCCTAACTCCAAAATTAATTACAGCGACAGGCGGCTTAGTAGGACTTCTTGCATTAGCAGGCAATCGAGCTGTTGCTGCGGGTGTGACGGGATTAGCCTGCTGCTACACAGCTTTTTATAACCATAATCAATACAATCAATATAAACAGCAAATTGAACCGATAGAACCTATTCTGACAAAGTTGAAAGAAGCCTTGCATGACTTCTGCGCGAACAATTCATCTTCTACGCACAGAATGAAAAAATAATTCATACACGAAAAAAAGGACGACCTAAGTCGTCCTTCAATATTACTCAAATAAAACAGCTATCCTAGCGAAAAATCCCAATCCTTGGACACGCAAAACGAGGAGTGGTTACAGAAATCCTTTCAATCACCATAGCTATCCATTAGCTGAAGGCGATTTTACATAGATTTTTTTGAATAGCATCCTACTTGAAACGAATAATTGCTTGGATAAAATTCTAAGTTTGTAAATAAACAATAAATACAATTAGTTAATATAAAACAACTTAATCAAGTGACTGGCATTTCCTACAGTTCGTGTAGGAAATATCTCACAAACCATTTATGGCAACTACTGGCTTTTGTCATCCTGAACGAAGTGAAGGATCTCTACGTTATAATATAGCGATCCTTCACTTCGTTCAGGATGACAAAAGCCCGATTTACCGGACAGCACTGCATCTCCGCAGGAAAAAAGTTGTCCTAACCAGTAAATACAATTAAAATTCACGAAAACTGCAGATAAAAAAAGGGGCAGCTTATTCAGCCGCCCAAATATGCTCAACTCAGGTATAGCAATCCATGCTAAAAAATCCATCCTTGGCATACAAAACGAGGAGTGGTTGCAAGAATCCTTTCAGTAACCGTTGTCATCCATGACAGGCTTCATTCTAACAAATCATGCAAAAATGTAATCTGGCGAAAAATTCTGAAAGCTGAGTCGGTTTTTCTTGGTTTAAATAAAATATCTTAATTTTCATGATGTTATGGGGATTTTGGGTTGATCGATCTTGTTTATCTGGACTAAATCAAGTACTTTTGTCCTTCACAGTTATGGCTAATTTCCTACAATGGGCAAGGTCTTTTGGCGGTAACTGCCATCCCAGCAATTGTCATCCCCGTGGTAATTGTCATCCCCGCGAAGGCGGGGATCCATGCTAGACAGATCCCCGCCTTCGCGGGGATGACAGTTTCGACAATTTCTGCGCGGGATAAAATTGGAACGGATATTTACTTTTCAGTTGTTTCTGCGAGCGCTTCTCGTAGTCTCAATGCTTCTTGTCTTTCCTGAAAATTCGGCAAGGTAACATTTAATTCGAGAATAGAACAACCATCCTGACGATCCAGCTCAATCTTCACATTTTCTTTATCAATCTCTACATACTTCGCAATCACATCAATTAAATCGCGTTGTAATGCGGATAAATAATCCGGTTTATCGCGCGCAACTCGCTCATGAGCGATGATAATTTGTAAACGCTCCTTTGCCACTTTCGCTGATTTTTTGGGGCGCTGGAAATAATGCAAAATTTTTGAAATCTGATTTTGAATAGTCATACGGCCTCTTTCTCCTTGAAGCTAAACAAGCGTTTCAGCCAGTGGGATTTTTCTTCAATGAAACGATGTGGTAAATTTTCACCTAAAAAGCGCCCCACAGCATCCGCATAAGCTTGACCTGCATCGCTTTCACGATCGAGAATCACAGGATCACCCGCATTCGATGCGCGTAATACCGCTTGTGACTCTGGAATAACTCCCAACAAAGGAATGGATAAAATTTCATTGACGTCAGAAATACTAAGCATGTCGCCACGTATGACACGTTTTGGGCAATAACGCGTTAAAAGTAAATGCTCCGTGATGGGTTCACGGCCTTCTTCTGCACGTTTAGTTTTACTTGAAAGTAAACCAAGCATGCGATCTGAGTCACGTACCGAAGACACTTCTGGATTAGTCACAACCACGGCGTGATCAGCAAAATACATTGCCAGTTGTGCGCCGCGCTCAATACCAGCAGGCGAATCACAAACAATATAATCGAAGGTTTTTTTCAATTCGTCTAGAACCGTGGCAACACCTTCTGTTGTCAGGGCATCTTTATCACGCGTTTGTGAAGCAGGCAAAATATATAATTCGCTGACATGTTTGTCGCGAATCAACGCTTGATTCAAATTTGCTTCGCCACGAATTACGTTAACAAAATCATAAACGACACGTCGTTCGCAGCCCATGATTAAGTCCAGATTTCGCAATCCGATATCAAAATCAATCACGACTGTCTTAAAACCACGCTCTGCTAATCCGACTGCAATGGATGCACTCGTTGTGGTTTTACCAACACCACCTTTACCTGATGTTACTACGATTGTTTGCGCCACGATGTTGTCCCTCACTCAATTAAGAAATTGTCTCAATTCGGACCTGTTCATTGTCCAAGTAAATCTGGATCATACCATGACTTTCTGGCATTGGCTGCATATCTTCTTTTGTCAAATAATACCCTGCAATTGAGATTAATTCAGCCTCTAAAGTATGACAAAAAATCCGCGCCTGAGTATTGCCCTGCACGCCAGCCAAAGCACGTCCACGTAACCGACCATAGACATGGATGTGGCCATCAGACAATAATTCCGCGCCCGCGCTAACCGATGCAGTCACAATAAGATCAGCATCTTTTGCATAAATTTGCATGCCGGAGCGAATGGGTGTTGTGATGACTTTGGTTGCAGGACGTTCGACGGTTTTCTTTTTATTACTGGTATCGCCGTGCGATAATTTTCCAATCAACAAAGTCGGTAAGCCATGCGATGCTGCTGCTTCTATTTGTTCTGCGCTGCCATTGCGCACCCCCATCGGCACCAAATTATTTGCCAATAACATTTGTTTTAACCTGGCAAAATCCAGTCCATTCACAGCATTTACTTTTTCTAAATCAATAATGATTGGCGATCCGAGAAAAAAATTAGGCGCACGGCTAATCGTTTCACTTAATTCGTGTTGCAATGCATCTAAATCATAACGAATCATTTGCATGATCGTGCACGGCGCGAAACTGGTTTTCAATTGAAAACATCCGACACGATTTATTACTAATGAACTGGCTGTCATATCAATCCCTAAAATTCTCAAACTGTAATGGCAAATCTACTTTAGCTTCCCGCAACATCGCAATCGCTGCTTGCAAGTCATCACGTTTTTTACCGGTTATTCGCACTTGCTCGCCTTGAATCGCTGCCTGGACTTTCAGACTGCTTTCTTTGACTAATTTCACGATTTTTTTAGCTTTTTCTGTATCAATACCTTGACGTACATCAACAATCTGGCGGGCTTCGTTTAACTTTATTTCTGGATCTTTATATTCTAATGAGCGCACATCGATCTGACGCTTCGCTAATTTATTACGCAAAATTTCATCAACTTGTTTTAATTGAAAATCACTTGGCGCAATCAGAGTCATGGTATTTTTAGCTAATTCTACCCGCGCATCGGTTCCTTTAAAATCAAAGCGCGTGCCAATTTCACGATTGGTCTGATCGACAGCATTCGTTACTTCATGATTATCCACTTTCGAAACCACATCAAAAGACGGCATGTTTTCTCCTACATAGCTTCATGAGTTAATCGATATTTTATTAAATCTTTAATCGCAGCAATTTTTATACCATGCATTTTGGCAAACTCCAGCAATTCTGGCAAACGCGCCATATTGCCATCCTCTGTCATGATTTCACAAATTACCGCTGACGGTTGTAAACCTGCCAGGCGCACCAAGTCAACACTGCCTTCAGTATGCCCCTGTCTTTCTAACACACCACCTGGGCGCGCTTGAATGGGAAAAATATGGCCCGGCATGCCAATATCTTTTGGGGTAGAACTTGGATCAACCGCGACACGAATAGTATAGGCGCGATCATGCACTGAAACACCGGAAGTAACGCCACTGACAGCTTCGATTGACGTGGTAAAATAAGCTTGATCTTCATGTTTCAGGCGTTCTGCCATAAGCGGAATTTGTAAACGTTGCACCAGTTCTTTCGTGACCGTCAGACAAACGATGCCACGCGCATGCGTTATCATAAAATTGATCGCTTCTGGCGTGATTTTTTCGGCCGCAATAACTAAATCACCCTCCCGTTCACGACCATCATCATCCACCAAAATAATCATTCGCCCCTGGCGCAGTTCATCAATTGCATCTGGTATGGGTGTGAATTGGGTCATCAATGATTCCTCGCTTTTGCGTGCAAGTATATCTGGTAGGCTACGGCATGTTAACCCGTATACGACAAAAATTTTACTGAGAGGATTTTAGGCAAAATATATTAAGATAGGCCGTAGGTATAACCGCCCAATTCAACTTTTTTATCTAAATATGTTTCGATTACTTTTTTTGCTTCTTTTGCATTAGGTCCATCGAATTGAATACCCACACCTGCTAAAACATGATGCAAGGCATTCTTGGGAGTAATCCAGATCACTTTTCCATCGATTGAAATCATTTTTTCTTTCTGAGGAAGTTGTAAATCAACAAGAACTTTATCTCCTAAACAAAGTTGTTTATCCGTTGGAACAAATAAACCTCCTCCTGTTATAAAAGGCATATAAGAAAGATTTAATTCCATCAAATCATTCAAAACATAATTTAATATAGTATTTTCTCCCATAATCCCCCTATGAAGGCCAACAGCTAGCGGGCGTACGAGTTATTGTTCCGGTACTATATGCTAATACTAACGAAGCACAATCTGTGTCACTCGTCTGCGTACCCGTTGGCGTTGCCGTAATGGTATAACTCGTCGCAGTAACATTGGTGATGGCAATAGTATAAAGTCCCCCTGAAGTCGTAGTCACACCGCCCCAAACTTGTGCGAGAGTGCCGTACAGGGTATTGCTCGATCGATATTGTTCTTCCTTCAATGAAATAGACATTATGGTATTAATGGCATCGATTCTATTTGCGCGTAAGGTTTCTTTTTTATAAAGCATAACCGAAAGCGTCGCTAAAATAACGACGATTGATACGACTATCATTAATTCAATTAAAGTAAAACCTTTGGTTTTTTTCATAAGCCTTCTTCTTAAAATAATGAACCCATTCGAAAAATTGGTAGATACATTGCCACCACAAATGTACCCACAATTACACCTAAAAAAAGCATAATCAGCGGTTCTAATAAACTACTTAAATTATCCACGAGGTTACTGACTTCATCTTCAAAATGTTCAGCAACTCTATTTAACATTTCAGAAAGCGAACCAGAAGCTTCGCCCACCGCAACCATTTGTACTGCCAAATTAGGAAAAAGCTCGGTATTTCCCATCGAAACAGAAAGCATTTTACCGCTTTTAATTTCATCAGCAATTTTAACCACGGCTTTTTCATAAGATATATTTTCCATTAAAGGTGCGACTGATTTCATCGCTTCAACAATCGGCATACCCGCATCAAGCATGGTACCTAAAGTACGTGTATAGCGCGCAATAATGCCTTTTTTTAATAAAGGCCCAATAATAGGAAGACGTAATAATGCGTTATCCCAAGATTCCTGTAATTTTTCAGATTTATTTAATGCTCGTTTAAATGAGACAATAGCAAAGACCAGACAGCCAAGTACTAGCCACCAATATTTTTGTAAAAAATAAGAAAAATTGACAACCATTCTAGTAAAAAAAGGTAGTTGAGATCCGAGCGACGTAAACATTTTTTCGAATTGAGGTACGACAAAAATAAGTAACACTGCGCTCACTAGCATAGCAACTGAAACAATCGCAGTTGGATAAACTAACGCCTTTTTAATTTTCTTTTTTAATATCGCCGATTTTTCTAAATAATCTGCGAGCCGTTTTAAAATTTTATCCAAGGTACCTGATTTTTCGCCGACTTTAATTAAATTCCGGTAAAATTCGCTAAATGTTTTTGGATACATATTAAATGATTCAGACAACGTTTTGCCGCCTGCAATATTCGTTCGAATAGTTATTACCATCGATTGCATGGCCATATTATCTTTATCTTTACTGATTAGATCGAGTGCTTGCATGATCGATAAACCGGCTGAAAGCATGGAAGATAAATATCTTGTAAAAAATAAGACATCTTTGGTTTTTACTTTTTTTGTTCTTCCTTGAAATAAGGATTTTCCTGTGCTTCCTGTGACTTGCGTTAGATTAATAACTTCGATACCCATTTTTTGTAATTCTACTTGCGCGTCTTTCGTATTAAGCGACTGCATCGTACCCGACGCTCGTTTGCCTTTAGCGTTAATGCCGATCCATTTATAATTTTTTCTAGTCTCTGCCATAAATTATCACTTATTTAAATACTCGGTTTAATTCAGCTAAACTTGTTACGCCCTGTTTTACCTTTAGTAAACCTGAATCACGTAAACTCGCAATGCCTTTTTCTTTTGCTAACGCACCAATCGCAGTTGCATTCGCACCTTCCATAATTAATTGCGAAATGTCGGTTGTAACTGGCATGACTTCAAAAATACCAAGTCTTCCTTTATAACCATCTAAACAGCGGTCACATCCTTTAGAGCTAAATAGTTTCAAATCACCTATTTCTTCTTTTTTAAATCCTTCACTTTCCAATAAATGGGGAGGAACATTTTCTTCTATTTTGCAAAGTGGACAAAGCACCCGAACTAATCGCTGTGCAATGACCAGTTTTAATGAATTGGCTATGTTATAAGGTTCAATTCCCATGCTGACCAGACGAACTAATGTTTCAGGCGCTGTGTTAGTATGTAATGTGGATAAAACAAGATGTCCTGTTTGTGATGCTTTAACCGCAATTTCAGCTGTTTCAAAATCGCGTATTTCACCTACCATAATAATGTCAGGATCTTGTCGTAAAAAAGCACGTAAAGCGCCGGCAAAGGTAAGACCTGTTTTTAAATTGACATTAACTTGGTTGACGCCTTTTAATGGAATTTCAACTGGATCTTCTACTGTCGAAATATTTTTTTCTGGTGTATTTAAATGATGTAACGATGAATACAAGGTGACTGTCTTGCCACTACCCGTCGGCCCCGTCACTAAAATCATGCCATGTGATTTTTCTAAGGCTGATACCAAATGCTCTTTTTGCGTTGCATCCATGCCGAGATGTTGTAGCTCTTGAAATGTCTGGCTTGGATCTAATATTCTTAATACAACTTTTTCACCAAACAACGTAGGACAGACACTGACGCGAAAATCGACCGATTTGTTTTTAGATAAAATTAATTTAAATCGACCATCTTGCGGCACCCTGTGCTCCGTAATATCTAAATCTGAAATAATTTTAATTCGCGCTAATAAATAATTAGCTAATTTTAGCGGTGGCGAATTAATAGGATAGAGAATACCGTGCTGCCGAAAACGAATTCGATATTGATCTTCATAATGTTCAAAGTGAATATCTGAAGCGCCTTTTTCAATTGCATCTAACAAAACTCGATTCACATAATTAACAACCGGCGCGCTTTCCAAATCAACTGCAGCAAGATCAGTATTTTCTTCTTTGTACGCATTCACAGTGACTTGACCAGCCGATTCGTCAGATTCTTTACTTATTTCAGATAGAATAAGTGTATTTAAAATTTTATCGATCATTTGCTCGAGCTTGCTCATTTCGACAATGAGTAAGCGCGTATCTAAGCCCGTTAAAAAACGTATGTCACGTAAATTTTCGATGGTTGGATCACTAATGGCAATGTAAAGAAAACCCGCTTTTTTCATTAATGGTAATCCGTGTTTATTGCGGACTAATGCTAATGATAAAAAATCGGCGGGAATATTGTCGGCAATAAATGCAGAAATTTCACATAATGGTAACCCAAAATAATCGGCCGTACTTTTTGCAACTTGAATTTCACTTAATAGTTTTTGTTTGACGAGATAATCGATATAGGAGGCTTTGTTCTGATTAGCTTGTTGTAATGCGTCTAAGGCAATACTTTCTTCCAAGATTTTTTGATCTGCTAGATAAGATGCATATCCACTTAATACATGTTTTTTAGTCTCTTCCATAAAATACGCCCTTAGTATTTATGGTGAGCGGTTCGTCTTAAATTATTTTAAGACGAACCGTTACTGCTGGATATTTTATTATTTAGCATATCCATTGGTGACACCACCACCTGAACTTGCCCAGGTTACAGTGCCAGATGCAGCATCTAACGTGGGTGTTAAGATGTAGGTATCAGTAGCAACAATACCATTGGCTGCCACAGGCGTTACGGTAATAACACCATTTGTAGCGGACAAGGAAGCAACTCCACCTACTGCTGCTGTAATGGCTGCAGGAATGGTATTCGTGCCAGCATTACAACCTGTCAATGTACCAAGATTTTGTGCACATTCCCCAATCGCTGCACGGTAGGGAGCTGTGGCTTGCACTACTTCTGAAAAATGAGCACGACGTGTGTAATTTTGATAGGAGGGTATAGCAATAGCCGCCAAGATGCCCACTATCGCAATCGTAATCATTAATTCAATCAACGTGAAACCTGAACCTTTATTTAGCCGCGTCATAGTAACCTCCTATATTGATATTTCACATTAAGTACAGTATACACCTAAAGAACATGATAAAAAAATAGTCAAATTTTAGAAAGATTGAGGGTTTATTGCTGAATTTTTGGCCACTTCCAGCGTAATTTGCTGTTTTTCGACCAAACTTTGTAAATATTGGTCCAAAGTCAGCATCCCTATTTCACGCCCCGTTTGTATAGTTGAATACATTTGTGCAATTTTATCTTCTCGAATAAGGTTACGTATCGCAGGCGTACCTAACATGATTTCGAAGGCAGGAACACGACCGCCACTCACTCGCTTTAATAAACTTTGACAAATGACAGCTTGCAACGATTCAGAGAGCATATTCCGGATGATATTTTTTTCTCCCGCAGGAAATACATCCACAATTCGGCTGATGGTTCGTGGTGCTGAGCTGGTATGTAAGGTTGCCATAACCAAATGGCCTGTTTCTGCCGCCGTAAGCGCTAGACGAATGGTTTCCAAATCGCGCATTTCACCGACCAAAATAATATCTGGGTCTTGGCGTAATGCTGAACGTAATGCAATAGTAAAATCTTTCGTATCTCGATGTACCTGACGTTGATTGATTAAACATTTTTTACTTTGATGAATAAATTCGATAGGATCTTCAATCGTAATAATATGCGCTGATTGATTTCGATTAATAAAATCGATCATCGCTGCCAGTGTCGTACTTTTCCCAGAACCTGTCGGTCCAGTCACTAAGATTAAACCATTTGGCAAATCCAGTAATGTTTTAAAAACCTCAGGTAAATCTAATTCTTCCAGGGTCGGAACCAGACTGGGGATAACTCGCAAAACTGCCGCCATTCCATTTAATTTATAAAATAAATTAACACGAAAACCTGCCAAGTTTGGGATATTCAATGAATAATCCAATTCGAGTTGCGATTCAAATAATTTTTTTTGCTCCTCTTCCAGCATGCTATACATTAACGTTTTAATCTCATCTGCTTTCAACACAGAATAATTTTCCATAGGCACAAGATCACCGTTAACTCGAATCATCGGTGGCACATCAGGTGATATATGTAAATCGGATGAACCGTGCTTTACCGTATATTCTAATAGCTCAGTTAAGGAAGTCATGAGAGTTGCCCCAATTGTTTATAGTAAGCTAACGATACAGGACGATTTGGATCAGTATCTAATGCTTTGGAAAAATAATTTCTCGCTAATTGTTTGTCAGGAATTTTTAAAGCACATAAACCTGCGTTTTCATAAGCACTGGAAACTTCCAAATATTGTGGATCTTTGATTGCTGAAACAAAATGTTGAATGGACTCTGCGTATTTTCCTGAGCGACAGAGAAAAGTACCATAATTATTTTGTACGTCGCCTCTATTCGGCGCGAGTTTAATGGCTTTTAAATAATTGAGATTGGCTTCTTCAATATTGCCGCTTTTTTCCTGAAAATATGCCATGGTATACCAAACTTCTGGAAGTTGCGGTGCTTTTTCTGCAGCATATAATAATTTTTGCTTAGCTCTTTCCATGTCACCTTTTTCCAGATAAGCGACGCCGAGTTGCAAATTAATTTCAGCAATTTTAGTTTTCTTTTGCGCTTGTTCTGTAGATTCACTATTTAAGGAACTACAAGCTGTAATTAGCGTTATCAAAACTAAAAGCAAACAATTTTTTTTCATTTTAATTTCCTAGTCTTTATATATTGTACGAACAATAGTTGGATATACTTTTTTATTAGCGCCAAGCATAGGATTAATAATTTTTGGTGTGACAAAGATTAATAATTCAGATCGATCATTAGAAATTCGGTTTGTACGAAAGAAAAACCCGACCACAGGGAGTTCACCTAAGAAAGGAATGCGGTCTACCGTATTTAATTTAGTTTGTCGATAAATACCACCAATTACGATGGTTTCGTTATTATTTAATAATACAGACGACTCCACTTCTTCAGAGTTGATAATAGGCGGCCCCAATACAGGCGGTGCACCCGCTGTTGAACCTGAAGAAATTTCTAATTGCTTGCCACGGCTATCCTGGGTCGCTTTCATATGTAAAATAATTTTATTGTTCAATGTTATTTGCGGTGTTATTTCAAGACTTAACACTGCTTTTTTGAATGAAATAGAAGTTGCACCGCTGGAAGAAGCTTCCTGATAAGGTATTTCTTCCCCTGTTTCAATATGCGCTTTTTGTAAATTGGATGTAATGATATGTGGACTTGCTATAATTTGGCCGTGGCCTTCTTCTTCAATGGCTGATAATTCCAAATCGAGATAAATCTGACCAATACGCGCTAATGCCATGCCGATACTTCCAGGATTCGTGCCTGATGCAAGTGTACTTGTTGCATTATTAAAATTTAAACGCGCAGGAATTGGCACATCGGCTGGACTTACACCTTGCACTAATTGATTAGCACCGAATAACGTACCTGTTACATGTGAAGGATTCGTGACACCAAATTTGATTCCTAATTGTGATTCAAATGCCGTATCAATCGTCACGATACGCGCTTCAATCAAGACTTGTTTAGCAGGCACATCTAATTTACTAATCGTTCTACGGAGATCGTATACAGTTTGAGACGTATCCCGTATGACGATGCTATTCGTGCGAGGATCAATTGCGACCTGACCGCGGGTTGTTAATAACGTTCCTGTCTGGCCTTTTAAAAAATCTGCTACGTCTTTGGCATTCGCATATTTTAATTGAATGATGTTTGAGACAAGAGGACTTAAATTAGATAAGGCTTGCTCGGATTGTAACAGTTTACTTTCATTCACAGTCACATCATCAATCGTACTGATATAAATAACGCCGCCGACGCGTCGCATGGTTAATCCCTGGGATTTCATTACAACTTGAAGTGCCTGCATCCAGGTTATATTTTTCAAATTAAGCGTGATCTTGCCTTTTACTGCATCACTGATGATGAAGTTATATCCTGATGTTTTTGCAATAATTTGCAATAACGTTCTCACATCAATATCTTGAAAGAAAAAAGTTAAATTACCTCTGCCTGAATAACTGGCTAAACTAGGATTATAATTATCATCGTCTGCTAATGTATAAAGAGGAAATTCGCAAAGAATAATTACGCTCACGAAAACAAAATAAAATAGCTTATTTAAAAAGTATTTTTTCATGTCGACCCGCCCTTGATATCCAGCGTAATGATTTGTTGCTTCATGGGTTTACCTGGCTCAATTGTTTGAAGAAGTAGTTCCATCTGACGATTGTTTATTTTGATAACTTTGGCACGTTGAGTACCAATCACTTCCCCTAACGAAGTCGTTAAAATTTTATTATCTGGAGTTAGTATATAAGCTTTTGTTGTGTTTTCTTTGGATAAAGTGCCGACAAACTTTAACATACTCAGAGGATAAAGCAATAAAGGGTTGTTTGACTTAACTTCGTTGGCAGAGACTATCGGTTGACTGGTCTCAAAAGGTGATCTTAATTTTATTGCTTCATTTGCATCATATTTATGTGCAACAAATTCATTTTTCATTGGGGGTTTTTTCATAGGAGCAATGGATTTTTTAATTTGCTCAATCTGCTGAACGACATGTTTTTTTTGATGATTCTTTCCGCATGAAACAAGAAAGAAAAGCATAAAAATCACACTGAATGACAGGTATATTTTATTGGACATGAGAATATACCTCCATGTCAAAACTTGCAGCGAGAGTATTACCGTTATTAGGGACATCATTAGGAACAGCACTCGGTGCTTTCAGGCTATTTTCATTGACTATTGTGAAATCGCCTATATAAATAATATAAGGCATTGCAGAAATTTGACTTACAAAACTGGCTAGTTGTTTATAACTTGCTACGCCATTTATTTTTATCGGCACAATAATATAAGAACCCTTTTTTATCTCTGCATTCGGATTAAAATTAGTAAAATAAATATTGTTATAGGATCCTGCTTTTAATATCTCGTCGATTACTTTATTAATATTTGAATAAGGCGAAATTTGTTTTTTTAATTGAGTATAAACTAGAGTAAGTTGATTAAACTCTTCCGTATCATTTTCAAGCGCCATTTCTTTTCGAATAAGTGATTTGAATTGATCTTTTACACTCTCAATTTTATCCTGATTTGCAGCATACTGAGTATTCAGCGACTTATAATCAAAAAAATAGGCTAGCAAGAGCAAACCAATGCTGACAACGATTAAAATAATTATTCGTATGTAGATGGGTCCGTCATATATTTTATCAAGCTTTAAATTTTCCATTTGATGCTCATATTAAAGGTTGAAATGTCAATTTAAAATTTCGTTTTTCATTTAATTGAGGATCAGTATCTTTACTTATAATTTCTTCTATATTCGGTTTATGAAAAAAAGGAACTTTTGATAAATTTTCCATGAATGTAGTTACCTGCAAACTGGAATTAGAAATTCCTGATACAGTAACACTATTTCTCACACGTTGAATACTGGTTAACACAATCGTGTCGGGAACGACTTTCGCTAATTCATTGAGTAACCGCACGACCAGATAATCATTTTCTCGCAATTCATAAAGATATTTTATATTTTGCAGCAAAAGAAGCTGGTTCTTTTTTATTGTTCTCAAAGAACCAAATTTCGTATTTTCTTTGGCAAACTCTTCTTCCCATAATTGATTTATCATTAATTGTTTTGATAATTTCGCATTTAAATAAAGATGGATCAGAAGACATAATAAAAGTGTGAAGCCTATTACCATCATTAAAAGTACCAGAAATTTCTTCTGACTTTTTTGTCTTGCCTCTTCTCGCCAAGGTAATAAATTAATGACGGTCATACTTTATTTCCTTTTTCAGGATCAAATTGCGTTAGGGCTAAACCACAACATAAAGCCAACGCAGATGCATTTTCTTGTAGATTTTTTTTATCTATCCGCTCTGCCAATTCCATGTTTTCAAATGGATTGGCAATGGTAGTGGGAATTCCCACTTCTTGTTGTACTAATTCTTTTAACCCAGGTAAATAAGCACAATCGCCACTTAAAATAACGTGATCAATGTGTACATGCGCACAACTGGAATAAAAGAAATGCATCGTATGCCGCAAATGGACGCTCAGTATTTCTTTTAAAATGGAATCATATTTTTTTACCGCTTCTTCATCCGACTGGGGATTACTTAAATAATTTTTAACTTGCTCCATTAAACGAATACCATCAAATGATTGATCGTTTGAATAGAGTAAGCTGTCGCCTTGTCTCACAACCAAGGTACTTAATCCCAAATCTAAATTTAATAATGAAAAAGTTTCAGTTCCATTTTTTTCAGCCAAGATGGCTTTTAATGTTCTTTCTAATGCGTAACTACTGATATCGACTAATTTGGGAATTAATCCGGCTACCTTGCAGATTTCCAGATAGGGTTTAATTAAGTCTTTTCGACAAGCCACTAACATGACTTCTTGTTGCCGAGATTCATTTTTAACTTTACCTGAAATGCTAAAATCCAGATAAATATTCCCTACTAAATCAGGAAAATGCTTATCCGCTTCCATCCAAACGCGCTCTTCAATATCCTCTCCAGATAATCGACTATCCAGCGTAATATTTTTAAAAATGGCTAAAGAACGGGGAATCGCAAAGGCAACGTGGTTTGAGGTAACGTCAGCAGTTTGAAACATATCCCGTAAGATAGTTCCAACGGCATTAAAATCGGTAATAACACCCTTAGTCATTGATTCACTGGGAAGAGCAGCAATGAGGAAATTTTCGATCAATTTTGGGGATTCATCATTAATTTTCAACAGTTTTATCGATTGAATTCCCAAATCGACGCCAACAAGAGAAGTATTAATTTGTTTTGTCCATCGACTTAAAAACAAAGCATCTCTCCTTTTATGCCAGTGTTATAATAAGTTAATGCTTCATTATAACTAAGTTATAAAGGAGACACTACTTGAATAGGAAATTAATAGGCGTAACTTTAATTGAATTGCTAGTAGTGCTAGGCATTATCGGGATCTTGGCAACGCTTGCTATCCCTTCTGTGACTCATTTCATTAAAAATCACCGTATGATATCGACAGCCGATAAGCTTTATTATGATTTGCAAATAGCTCGTAGTGAAGCAGTAAAAAACAATGTAACTGTCTATGTTACATTTCAAACGGGTGATTCTTGGTGTTATGGCATAAACTCAGGTAGCTCTTGTAATTGTACGGTCCCAAGTGGTTGCAATATTGCGACTAGCAGCGCACAAAATCCAGCACAAATTTCTTTAGCTACGACAGGATTATCGAGTAGCACAGTTCAATTTGAAGGTACGAGAGGTGCTGCAAACAACAGCGGCTCTATCACGTTATCTTTATATGATACTCCTAGCACGCTAATCAAAATCTCAATTGGAAAAATGGGCGGGGTACAAATGTGTTCTACCAACATAGGCAATTACACACCATGTTAAGGACTTCCGCAAAAGGATTTACTCTTGTCGAGCTTTTGATTGCTCTGACAATTAGCTCCATTTTATTTATCGGTTTAATTTCCCTATTTATTGCTAACCTAACTCATCATAACGCTGTGAGTAGTACAAATCGATTAAATCAGCAATTACAAGGGGCCTTAGATCTTATGAGCAGTGAAATTAGGCGCGCATCCTATTGGTCTAATAGTTCTAATGATATTGGCTTAGATCAAAATAATAATCCTTATATGACGAGCGGTACGGATATCGCAATCAATGGGTCAGCAAATTGTATTTTGTTTACGTATGATCATGATAAAAATGGTAGCTTGCCAACACTGGGAGCGGGCACTGATGATGAGCGCTATGGTTTTCGTTTAAATGCCCAAGCCATTCAAACACGGCCTTTAGGCGCTGCTTATTCATGCACATCGAGCGACTGGGAAAATATCACAGATAGTAATTATATTCATGTGACTGCATTAAGTTTTACACTAACAGAAGAAACTGTTGCAGTAGGGCCTGGTACAAGAGCAATCGTTGTACGTAGTGTTGATATTTCTGTAACAGGTTCTTTAGCTAATAATTCAAGTGTTACTAAAACATTAACTCAACATGTTAGGGTGCGAAATGACAAAGTCATTCCATAATTTTGCAAAGAAACACAAAGGAGCGGCAACGTTAGTGATTGCTGTTGTGTTGATGATAACGGCAACTTTAATTGTGATGTTAACGGCAGATCAAACACGCACTCAGGAAAAAATAGTTGCGAACCAACAACGGAGTCAGGAAGCATTTCAAGCTGCGGAAGCAGGACTGGATTATGCAATTGTCTATCTCAATCAAAATAGAGCTGCAATTTTAGCAAATGTGTCAAGTGGCTATTTGCTTGTATTTTCGAATTCTTTTACGACAAATGTCGTGTTAGGCAATAATAGTTCTTATTCATTTGTTTATCTAAATCCAATTGCAAATAATTATTCTCTCATCACGGTCACATCAACGGGCACCAGTAGTGATGGTTCTGTGACTCGAACAGTGAAACAAAATGTTTATTTTAGTTCTTACTTGCAAACTCCACCTACCAGTAGTCTAGTCACGAAAGGGTCGTTATCCATGGGTGGAAATTCTACAATTACCAACACGACTAACAACCAGACGGTTGTAGCAGGTGGCAGTGTCACTTTGTCAGGTAGTGCAGGCACCATTATAAATGGTATAGGCTCTTTACCTGGATTGTTACACTCTGATATTCAAGCAAATAATACGACAATCGCGAATGAATCACAGGAGGATTTCTTTGCTTCTATATTTGGCGCTGATCCTTCTATTATAAAAAATAATGTCAATACATTATATACTGCAAACTCCAATTCTAATTATAGTTCTACCTTAAATGGGACAACAGGCTCATCAATCTGGATTGAGCAAACCAGCGGAACAACGACTATTGATGGTAACACAACGATTGGTTCGGCTGCTGCACCCGTATTACTAATTATTGATGGTGATTTAGAATTAAAAGGTAATTTGACTGTCTATGGTTATATTTTTGTTTTAGGAACAACGACCACCGATATATTAGGAAATGTCAACATTTATGGTGGAATTTCCACGGCTGGAAATGCCAGCATCGCAGGTAACACAAACGTTACTTACAATCCAACTGTGTTATCTACATTACAAAGTCAAAGCACGATAAGTTATTTTGCTAAAGTTCCAGGTAGCTGGAGAGACTTTTAATATGTCTAAGAAACAAAGTGGTTTAACCTTGGTGGAAACATTAGTGACGCTAGTTGTCATTAGCATAGGCGTCATCGGATTAATTCGATTACACAGTTATTTAGCCTATGATACGAGTGTTTTCCAACAAAAAAATGAAGCCACTGTACTCGCGCTTAAACAAATTGAAACTTTAAAAAGTTTTCCAGTCGTAAAAGTCACAGCGGGATATTCTTCTTCCTATGATGGTATTGCGACAAGTACTTCAACTGTAAACGGAACTACCGCTACTTTCACTATCACATCAACTGTCACGACTTACACGAATCCTAACTATAAAGATATCAATGTCACCGTTTCCTGGACAGATAAATACAATGTTTCAGAATCAGTTACAATGGTAACCAAAGTGGCTGCTATCGATCCTGCATTTTCAGCATCAATTATGTGAGGAAATATGTTAAAAAAAATAATGTTTTTACTATTTCTCATTTTGGTAGTTGTCTTGACTGCCGAAGCTACGATTTATCAACAAACTGATTCGAACGGTAATCTCATTTTTTCAGATGAGCCGGTAAGTGATAATGCCAAACCTCTCGATATAGTAGATACCGTACCAAGCACCATTTCTGCCTCAAAGGAAAAGACTCCGCCTCCAGCTAGTACAGACTCACAAACAAAAGCATATACACCCTATTCAACTTTTACGATCGCATCACCGCATAATGAAGAAACACTTCAAAATCCGGTTTCTATCCCCGTTCAAATACAATTAGAGCCGCGCTTAAAAGATGGCGATCGAATTCAAATCTATCTCGATGGTAAAGCATGGCATGCAGCAGTCTCCAGCACGCGCTTATCATTATATGAAGTAGAAAGAGGCGCACATCAGCTTCAGGCAAAAATTATTGATAAAAACAATAATCCACAACAAGAGACTAATTCAGTCACTATTTACGTGCAGAGGGCAACTATCTTAATCAAAAAGTCCGGCGTAACCAATCAATAAGATGGATAGCAGGTATCTTTACAATTAAGCGGATCTCTAGCAATGCATTGAGGTCCTAAGCAATAAAACCCCTTCGAACCGGTTTTATCACTAATCCAGCGACCGGTATCTCCGACACAATTTTTGCGGGCAAAAATATCTGTCCGCTGATCGGCCCAATAATCTTTTTGACTACCATTGACATAAGCGCAAGGATAATTGCGAACGCAGCCACATAACATAATCGCTAAAATCAAAATAAATATTCGCATTTTAGTATTCCTTCTTATGATCTAATGAACCAGCCATTTTTTTAGTTTTTCAGTTAATTCGTTTACATTAATAGGTTTAACAATGTAATCATCCATCCCCGAATTGATACACTTTTTAAGTGCGTCGTTAAATGCATTGGCTGTCAGCGCTATGATGGGTGTATGCTTGCCTTCTTTTTTTTCTGTTTCACGAATGGCAAGTGAAGCAGCGTATCCATCCATTTCAGGCATTTGACAATCCATTAGAATCAAATCATACGATCTGCTTTTCATGGCCTGAATAACATTCAGGCCGTTCTGAGCAAGATCTACAGTAAATCCTAGTTTAGCCAACAATCTAAGTTCTACCAACTGATTAATTTGATTATCTTCAGCCAGCAAAATACGGTAATTTTCTTTCTTCTTGTTTTTAACACTTGGCGTTTTAACAGCTGAATCATAATTATTAGTTAACGAATTAACGATACATTCAAACAATTTTCTGATTTTTATAGGCGTTTTTAAAATAGCTGTAACGCCAAACGATTGCATTTTCTTTAAATCTAACTTATCTCCTAAAGGAGTTAATAAGATAATTGGAATTGTTGAAAATCCATTTATAGCATGCACTTGTTGAATTGTTTCTTGATTGAAATCAGGTAATTTTGCCGGATCAATAAATATTAAATCATAGTTTCCGTTAGTTACGCTAATATTGATTTTTTCCAAAAACTCTTTAAAAGAATACGCGCGATCAAAATTCATATGATAATGTTTTAAATGAAATTGAATCATTTCCCATGCAATCGTATCTCCACCGACAAATAATATTTTTGAATTATCGAATAGTGAAGGCAAAGAAAGTAAAATTCGCATATTAGAGTGCTGAAATTTAAGTGGTACAGTAAAAGTAAATAAACTTCCTTTTTTTCTATCACTCTCTAATTTAATTATTCCGCCCATTTTGTGAATTATTTTTTGTGTAATCGTCAAGCCTAATCCTGTACCGCCATATTTTCTGGAGGTTGAAGGATCACCCTGAGAAAAAGGTTCAAATATCTTATTCTGAATATGTTTAGAAATTCCAATGCCAGTATCTTTTATTTTAAATGAAATAAAATCTCCATCCTTTTCTTTATCCAACTGAACTTCCATTGTAATTTTACCGTGCTCAGTAAATTTGACAGCATTGCTTAACAGATTATTTAAGGCTTGTCTTAATTTGGGTTCATCGCCTGAAACCAAAAGAGGTACATCATGCTCCACAAAAATTCCTATTTCGATATTTTTTCTTACCGCATGATAGGAAATGAGCTCGATGGATTCGTCAATTAAATCCATTAAATTAAATTGTGAAAAATCCAGCTCTAAATGTTCAGATTCAATTTTTGAAAAATCTAAAATATTATTTATGATTGTTAATAAAGTCTTGCCTGAGAGTTGAATAATTTCAGTATATTCTCTTTGCTCAGGCGTGAGATCAGTATCTAATAACAATAAAGTCATGCCAATCACACCATTTAATGGTGTGCGTATTTCATGACTCATAGTTGCTAAAAATAAGCTTTTAGCTTTATTAGCTTCATCTGATTTCCTCACAGCCTCCCTTGCTTCTTGCATTGAAAGCATCAAATTTTTATTAACTTCTTCAATCTCGCCAATATGTTCATATATCTCAACTGCTTGCTTTTTAATATGAGATTGTAAATGTTTATTAGCTGTTTCCTGTTTTTTCTCAACCTTTCTTAAATTAACTTCTTCTGTCACATCTTCAACACGATGAATGATATATTCAATATCATTATTTTCATCTAAAATGGGTATATTTTGCAGATTCAAATATTTTTCCTTCAAACTATTTTCTTCTGTATCATCCAATCGAAAATAATATTTTAGTGTAGATATTTGGTGAGGTTTTTTAGTTAACATAATTTGATTTAGTGAAGCAACTAAACTAGCGGAGCC
Source organism: uncultured Coxiellaceae bacterium (assembly GCA_964489265.1). Taxonomy (GTDB): domain Bacteria; phylum Pseudomonadota; class Gammaproteobacteria; order DSM-16500; family DSM-16500; genus CAYRUP01. The sequence goes on along the minus strand of CAZAXX010000014.1, from coordinate 7,799 downwards.
AGTCGCATCACTCACATCAGGATTTGTCATGAAGATTGAAAATATATTTTTTCCAATAATCTGGTCTTTTTTGCAGTTAATTGCTTTCAAATAAGCTTCACTTGCCTCCACAATATGAAATTTATTATTTAAAATTAAATAGAGGTCAGGCATCCTTTCAAGAAATGCATCTAACGATAATGATTGTTTTTTATTTTCGTCATTCATCGAAAGAACCCCACTCTTTTTTAGAAAATTCCACGACCAGGTGTAATTCTTTTGTTATATCTTTAATATTTTCTCCAACGTCCTCCCATTTTTTACTTAATAAATTATTTTCAGCCAAAGCACTGACTTCATATAAACCACCAAAACCACTATTTCCTGATGAACCTTTGATGCGATGCAGCAATGATTTTGCTTCTTGGTAATTTTTATCATTAATCGCGGCATTCAACTCTTGCAGTAGCGTGTTTAACGAATCAATAAAGGTCTTAAAAAAAACTTTTATGGCATCAGTGTCATCAGCAAATATTTCATGAATGCGATTCATATCAATTTTGTTGTTATCTAATACTTCAATTTTGTTTTTATCTAACACTGCATCCTGCGTTTCAGAAAGCTTGCTATTTAACAAGCTTTCAATAGTTTGGCCTAATAATTTTATATCAAAGGGTTTAGCAATATATGCATCCATACCTGATTTCAAACATTTTTCTTTGTCGCCTTTCATTGCATGCGCTGTCATGGCGATAATGGGAATGTGTTTTTTACTGGTAACTTCATTTTGTCTAATAATACCAGTCGTTTTGTAACCATCTAATTTTGGCATCTGGCAATCCATTAAAATAAGATCAAATTGCTTTCCTTCCAAAATTGATAATGCTTCCAGTCCATTTTTAGCTATCGTCGCTTTATATCCAAGCTTTTCTAATACTCTGCTAATAACTTGCAAATTTATCTCATTATCCTCAACTAATAGAATACTGGTATTTTGATTATTGGATATAAGAGGATTTTTTTCTTTAGGTAATTCGTAGATTTTTTTAGAAAGAACTTCATGCAAACAGTTATACAATTCTTCTTGTTTTAATGGTTTGTTGAGACAAGCTTGAATGTGTAATTTGTTCATTTCTTTAAGCCCAAAATTGGTGTCTAATCCCGTTAACATAATAATTGAAAGTGCGGTATTTAATTTTAATTCATCTAGAATTTCTAATAATTGAACGCCATTCATGCCGGGCATGTCATAATCCAATATTGCTATTCGATAAGGATCATGTTCTTCTTGTGCGTTACGAAGGCTTTGTATTGCATCTCCTGCATGAATTGCGACATCACATCGCAATCCGAATTTCTTGATTTGTCGTTGCGCCAGTTGTCGGCTAACTGAATTATCATCTATAAATATAATTCTTATATTTTTGAATTCATCGGGAATTGTATAAGTCACATGGCTGGTGTTACCTTTTGATTTTTTTAATGGAACAATAAACCAGAAATGACTTCCTTCTCCTTCAGTGCTGTTAAACCCAATCTTGCCGCCCATGACTTCAATTACTTTCTTGGAGATGACGAGGCCCAAACCAATGCCGCCATATTTTCTTGAATGTGAAATATCACCTTGCGAAAAAGGTTTAAATAAACGTGGCTTCACTTCTTCAGTAATACCTTCGCCTGTATCCATTACATCAAACTGTAAATAAATATTTTCAGAATTAGCATTTGCATTTTTTTCTTTGACGTAAACTCGAATGCTTCCTTGACTAGTAAATTTAACTGCATTGCTCAGTAAATTTTTCAAAACTTGTCTGATTCGAACAAGATCACCATTCAGCCATTCTGGTAAGCTTTCATCTATTTTAGTATAAATTTCAATAGGTTTATTGATAATCTCTCTTGATGCCATTTCGGTAACATCATCGATTAATTCTTGAAGGTTAAAATCTTTTTTAATTAATTCAATATTACCTGATTCAATGCATGAAAAATCTAAAATTGCATTGATAATAGTAACAAGTGATGCAGTGGATTTATGAATTGCACTAATATATTCTTTTTGCTCTTCGTCGAGTGGCGTATCTAATAATAAACTTGTCATTCCTGTCACACCATTTAGTGGCGTTCTGACTTCATGACTCATTGCTGCTAAAAATGCGTTTTTCGCGCGATTTGCATCATCCGCTTTTTCTGCCAGTTCTTCCGCAATTTCTTTTGCTTCTCTTAATTCTGCTTCGGTTTTCTTGCGATTTGTCATGTCCCAACAAGCACCTAACATACGCATAGGTTTACCGTCTTTATCTCGAAAAACTTTACCTCTTACTCCTATATAACGAATGGTATCATCTGGATATATCACTCGAAAATCAGTATCTAATTCTTTAAAATTATGTATAGCATCTTTGATTGTCTCACTAAAACTTTCTTGATCCTTGATATGTATTAAATTTTTGAATGACTCAAATGTTTTATCAAAATCCTCAATTTGAAATAATTCTTTTAAATCATTATCGATATCAAATAGACGTGAATTAAAATGCCATATCCATGTACCTGCCTGTGCTGACTTGAGTGCTAATTCTAATTTTTCTTCATTTGCCTTCAATTTTCTTTGCATATGTTTCATGTTGGTTATATCAGTCGAAATCGATCCAACTGCATATAATTCACCATATTCGTCATATAAAGGAAATTTGTTTGATAAATAAATAGTATCTTTATTCTTTTGACTAAATATTTCTTCTACTGTAAAAGATTCTGCTGATGAAAATATTTTTTCATTATTTTGCCTGACAATATTAGCAGTACTTTGTTGTAAAATTTCTTCTATTTTTTTATTTACAATTTCATTTGAATTTTTTTCTAATGAATTTTCGTATGACTTGTTAGTAAGCAAGTATTCGCCTTTTTTATTGATAATACTAATCATTGCATTTGAATTAGTTAAAATTGCTTTTAATTGGGACTGATATTTTTTAACAGCATTTTCTGCTTGCTGTCTTCGAATATCTACTTTATCAACTGAATTTGCATTGATTAATATTAATGTCGTATAAAAAATAATTGTCCCTAAGACAATTAATGCAATCGTTAATTCTGGTTTATATAGACCCGCCCATTTACCTGTTAAGCCTAAAAACCCTAACAAAATAGGAAGGATAATTGCGGGCGGTAATAGTTTTCTTGCTAATGCAGCACCGCTATATTTAAGTACGAGAATAGAGACTGCACCTTTATAAGGTCGCACGAAAAGCAACCCAAAGCCAATTAGTAATAATGCAAATGAAGTAGATAAAGGCAGTTGCATTTCACTTTGAACTTTTGGAAGAGCCATAGAGACATTGGCAGTCATATAAATTTGGCGAAGGAACTCTAACAGTGTTATTAAAATCAGAATTATAATAAGCAGCTGATTGACTCGATAACTTACAACGGTGTTGTCTATAAAATATAAGATAAACCCAATCAAAACGAAATCGACAGCCGCAATAGGTGACATACGACCTGGGTCTAGTCCGAGCGATGCAGTATAATCATTAAAAAAAAGTTGATCTATGGATAAATTAATATTAAAAAAATATTCAAACAAGGTAAGAAAACCAATTAAAAAAACGATTGCTGCTGAAATTTGAATAAAGTGATTATGTTCAAATTCACTTTTTTTCCATAATACAATTGAAGATAAAATAAGACATACTGCTGTGTTAGGTTTGATCGTGACAATGTAATTAACTACAAAAGAAGGGAGCCAATAATAAAAAAGCCAACCTAACAGGATAGACATTCCAAAAATAATATTGTAACCGGCCATCATTTTTATGGCCATGTTTATGCGTTGGTTAGATAAATAGTCTAAGCGTTTTTTGTCCATACTTAGCCCTGATTATTTTTTTATTAATTTCAGAGAATCTATTATTTCTAACAAGTTTTTTTGTAACGTTGTTTTATCGTAATTTGTATCTAAGTGCTGACTCATGGCTTCCAGTTGAGAAATACTTTGTTTTAATGTATCCATTTCACTTTTATTTAAAATATTTTTTTCACAAAGTAATTTATAATTTTGAATTCTGGCACCTACATTGAGTCGACTGCGTAATTCGGCCATTTTAAATGGCTTTCCTAGGAATTCATCAGCACCGGCTTCCAACCCAGTCAATGTATTGGTAGTTCCGGTATTTTGGGTAAGTAAAATAATATAAGGATGCGCAGTTATTTCAGCACGAATTTTTTTGCATAATTCGATACCATCCAGCTTCGGCATTAACCAATCAATTATAAGAATTTGTGGACTGTCAGGATTTTGTAAAATATGAAAAGCTTGCTCGCCATCACCCGCTTCAATAACGTCAAAACCCCACTGAGTGATTGCTGCTCGTAGCATTAAACGAGTAGGCGTATCATCATCTGCTATAAGCACTTTAATGGATGGATTCTGAGACTGTTCATTGTTAAGTAATGACATAAGAATCCTCTTTAGCCATTATTTATTGTAACAGTTTTTTAAAATCTACTTCTATGAATTAGCCTTATTGTTAATAACATACCAATGCGTGTTATCTTGTAAAATAATATGGCTATAGTTAATAGCTGTTATTTTTTTATCACCTATATTATCGCCAATATGGACTGTTTTGTTATTAATAATGGCAAATTTATCGCTATCAGAAATAAATATGCCATTTAAAATGACTTGCCCGCTATAATCTATTTGCGTTAATTTTGGGGCTGGGGCTGTATTTACATTACTCGATTGTGTTAAAGTTGGTTTTTTTGCGCTCGCCTTAGCGCTCGCAGCTTTTCTTTCTATCTTATTCGAAGTATATAAACCAATTAACATAAAACTTAGAATTAAAATGGTAAGTATTAACAACCGATCAAACCATGATTTTCTTTTAGCTGAGAATTTTTTTGATCTTTGCACTTTAGTTAATGCATCATATATTATACTCAAAACAAACCTCCTTCGCGCAATTGAGAATGATTGGATAGTCAATAAACTTAGTTTCACTAACAAACGCCGCCAATAAAGCTCGATCGCATAAAATATTAATCATTCTAGGAAGGCCCTTGGTAATATCATAAATTGCTTCGATTGCCTCATTTGTAAAAACAAGATCGTATACTTTTCTAGATAACGCTTTTGTAATACGATGTTTAATGTAGAGTAAAATATCTTTTTTTTCTAATGCTGAAATTCGATAATAAACACCAACTCTTTGTCGTAATTGGCGTATTTCATGTAGTTTAAGTTTTTCTTCTAGCTCCGGTTGTCCCACCAAAACAATTTGAAGTAACTTATTTTTTTCGGTTTCCAGGTTTGAAAGCAAACGTATTTGCTCTAATTGCGTTAATGACAAGTTTTGAGCCTCATCAACAACAATTACGACGTTATTACCTTTTTTGGATTGTTTTAGTAAAAACTGGTTTAATTGATTAATTAGGATAAATTTATCCTGCGTATTTATTTTTATACCAAAGTCATGTGCTATAAATTGAAGAAGTTCTAATTCGTTGTAATGCGTATTTAAAACGAAAGCATATTTTATATTTTTGTTTTTTTGATTCAGTAATTTTCGACATAACATGGTTTTTCCAGTACCAATTTCTCCTGTTATGATGATGATTCCTTTTCGTTGCTGAATACCATAGATAATATTAGACATGGCATCAACATGAGAACGACTGGAAAAAAAGAAATACGGATCGGCTGTCATATTAAAAGGATATTCAGTGAATTTATAAAAATCGAGGTACATGGGCAATACTCCTTGTAATAAACGGTCCTTTTTTATGATAGTTCACATAGTTGGCAATTTTTCACATACTCTAAGCTTATCACAAAGTTAACTATATCTGAATTTGTATCACCCGAGATTAGGGTCTGTTGACAATGGGTTTCGAGGATTTAAAAAGTGGGGACAGGTAGAATTGAACATTGTAAAATTTTGCGGTGATTTTAAGTCGATTCCCACATTTAAAGCAACTAAGCCAATTGTAAAAATACTCTAAAAGCTAGGGATTAATAACGCGCTAGCCATATAAAAAATCATAAAAAAAAACCGGGATAACCCGGTTTTTTGTAAAAGCTTTCATTTCAAAAAGTTTATGCTGCTTCTACTTGTTTTTCCCTACCAACTAATTCCACGATAGCCATAGGAGCGCAGTCGCCTTTGCGATAGCCACATTTCAATACGCGCAAGTAACCACCTGGACGTTGTTTGAAATGAGGACCAATTTCATTAAAAAGTTTTAAAACCATATCACGATCACGTAAGCGAGAAAACGCGATACGGCGATTGTGTAGTGTATCAATCTTACCAAGAGTGATCATGGGTTCTAAGTAGCTTCTTAACTCTTTAGCTTTAGCTACGGTTGTAGTAATGACTTCATGTTTTAATACTGAAACCATCATGTTTTTAAACATAGCCTTACGATGACTGCTTGTACGACTAAAATACCTTCCACTTTTACGATGTCGCATGACTAAACCTTCCTACTCTTTGTCTTTCTCTTTTAACGTTACTGGCGGCCAATTATCTAGACGCATCCCTAAGGATAAACCGTGTGATGCTAACACATTTTTGATTTCAGTTAATGACTTTTTACCCAAATTTGGAGTCTTTAACAAATCAGTTTCAGTGCGTTGTATTAAGTCACCAATATAATAAATGCTTTCAGCCTTCAAACAATTCGCTGATCGTACTGTCAACTCAAGATCATCAACAGGGCGAGTATATATTGGATTAACCGCTAGCTGATCGCCTACATCTTTTGCAATTGGCGACGATTTCAAATCAACAAACGGTGATAACTGTTGTTGTAAAATCGTTGCTGATCTACGGATAGCCTCTTCAGGATCAAGTGTGCCATTCGTTTCGAGATCAATCACTAACTTATCTAAGTCTGTGCGTTGTTCAACACGTGCACTTTCAACTGAATACGCAACTCTTCGGATGGGGCTAAAACTTGCATCTAGATGAAGTACGCCAATTCCGGTTTTACCTTCTTCTCTGGCTTTACTTCTAATCGACGCAGTTTGATAACCTCGTCCCAATACGACTTTCATTGTCATATTAAGTTCAGCGGCATCATTGAGATGTGCTATAACAAGATCTGGATTAACTACTTCTACGTCATGTTCTTGCTCGATATCACCAGCAAATACAGGACCAGCACCTTTCTTGTTAAGTCTTAGTGTAACTTCTTCACGACCATGCAACTTGATAGCGACATTTTTTAGGTTAAGAAGAATTTCAACCACGTCTTCTTGTACACCTGGTATGGTGCCGTACTCATGCAACACGCCATCAATCTTTGCTTCAACAATAGCCGCACCTGGCATTGACGATAGCAAGATTCGACGCAATGTTGTTCCCAACGTATGGCCAAACCCTCTCTCGAGTGGTTCTAATGTCACTTTTGCGTGAAACGGACTTAGTGTCTCAACAGCAATTTCTCGCGGACTTAAAAATTCGTACGGATTATTCTGCATTAAATAACCTCATGGTTCCAACTATTACTTGGAATAAAGCTCAACAATTAATTTCTCGTAAATATCTGATGGTAGATCTGTTCTTTCAGGTAGATTCTTAAATACACCTGTAAGTTCATTTGCATCTACTTCAATCCAACCGCAAGCAGCTCTGGATTGCGCCAGTGTCATAGCACCTTGAATTCTTAACTGTTGCTTTGAACGTGGTCTAATAGACACTGTATCACCAGGCGCTAACATTAATGATGGTATATTAACACTCTTACCATTCACTAAGATGGCACGATGACTTACTAACTGTCTTGCTTCGGCTCTTGTTGATCCAAAA
>CAZAXX010000013.1:21966-38790 GCA_964489265.1 uncultured Coxiellaceae bacterium | reverse complement strand
CGCGCTGTCGAGATAATTAAAATCCGCATCAATCGTTAAATTTTTTGAGCGTGAGCGAAGTAACGGATGTTCGAACAAAAGATAGTAAGTGGTTGCATCACCATTAATATCGATGAGCGCCAAATCCAATCCTGGCTGAGTTATGGAATTATTTTTTCCAATCGTCGCGGTTGTACCTCTAGAACCAAGATAAGCAGCGTAGGAAATATCATAAAATCTTAAATTGGTTGGCCGCGTCGTCGTTGCATAGGTTAAATGCGTCGTATCGCCTGGTAAAAAAATCGAATTCGCTGCTAAATTCAGCGTATCCTGAATTGGACCAATGTAACGCGTGCCATAATTATCATAAGAAAAAGAACCTGACAGCGTTTTTTGATCTGCAGAAAGATTCAAATCAGAAGCACCAACTTGATCTTTCGCGGGCTCAAGCACCGCTTTCACTTGTGCGCCTGGAATTTCATTTTCTAATCGCAAATAATGTTCCATCACACTTAACTTCATTGGTCGTGATAGGGTAATTTGATCGCCAAAAATTTGAATTAATTTTCGAGCGCCTTTGGGAGTACCAATCACATGCACATTACTAATATAACCTTCAATTATTTTGATGTGCACAACACCATTTTGCACATGCTGTGGCGGCAAAATTGCGCGCGATAAAATGTAGCCGTTATTGCGATAATAATTCGTGATTTCTTGAACGATGCCTTGCAATTCCGCTACGCTAATTTCTTTATTAATTTTATCTTGATAAATAGCAGCAAGCTCTTGATTGGAATAAACATGATTATTCTCAAGTATCACTTTTTTTAGAACAAATTTGATTTGGGTCGCTTGGGCACCTAAGGAGCTGGGTTGTTGTTCCTGGGGCGCTCTAATGGGTTGCATCGCTCTTGGACTTACGGGTTGTTGTGATTGCGATAATGTATTGCTTATCACAGCAGGCTCAGTACTGCCTGGCAACGCATTTTTTACAGCAACAGCGGGCGTAATCGCGGCGCTATATTGGGATGCTGATAATCCTAAGCAAGCAATTAATAATTGAGAAGTGAGGCGTGTCATTTTCCTTGTTTTTCTATTCATTCCCTTTCCTATCAAAACTATTTTCCTCGGACATTATAACTACATCACTTGGTCTATTACCACAGGAACATATGTATTAAATTTGGTCAGGTACCCTAATTCATAAAATAAGCGTAAACTCATTAGTAAGGGTGAAGATGACAGGAAAGAATGCATGAGTAAACGCATACTATTCATTATAGGTTTTATTCTTCTCGTTATTGCAATCTGGTTACAAGTCACCCGCATCGAATCAGTGGGACGTGTGATTACTCGGCTACAAAATCTTGGCTATGATATGCAACTCCGCGCCAAATTATTCCCGCAAATAAAAAATCTAGAGACATCCGTTGCTATCGTTGATATTGATGATAAAAGTCTTGGCAAAGAAGGACGCTGGCCATGGCCGCGTGGCAAAATAGCGGACTTGGTAGATCATTTACAGCAATATGGCGCGGTCGTCATTGCATTTGATGTTCTTTTCCCAGAGAAACAGAATAATATTGCCGATGATGTGCTGCTTAAATTAAATCAGGCAAAACTCACCACACCAGAAATTACGTCTTCCCTTGCCAAAATCGCTCCCTATTTTGCTGATGATAATAAACTTGCGGCCAGTCTTAAAACCGTTGATTCCGTGCTTGGAATTAGTTTTACACCGCGAGCGGATGTTTCCGGTATTTTAGGTCCACCCATCATGGCCCTGACCACGCCGCAAGAAAAAAAATTCGCATTCATCAATGCGCCTGGTGTCATTGGCAATATTCCTATCTTGCAGGAAGCTGCCAAAGGCGCTGGGTTTATTAATGTTTTTCCGGATGAAGATGGTAGCATCCGTCGCGTGCCCATTCTTATTCGTTATCAAGATAAACTCTATCCATCGCTTGCATTGGAAGCCGTGCGCTTATTTTTGTTAAGCCATATTCGTTTGGCCGCAGCCAATTATGGTGGTGAGTTACGCATTGAAGCAGTGCAAATTGGTGATGTCTTTATTCCGACCGATGCAAAAGGCCAAGTGATTGTCCCGTTTCGCGGGAAAAGTTTTACCTTTCCGTATTATTCCGCAACGGATGTGCTACATAACAAAATACCGTCTGCCGCATTGCAAGGAAAAATAATTTTTATTGGTACATCCGCGACGGGACAAGGCGATTTAAAATCCACCGCCATTCAAAATATTTTTCCTGGCGTAGAAATCCAGGCAACGATTGCGGACGGCATTCTTACCAAGAATTTTTCCTACAAACCTGCCTGGGGCTTGGGCGTAGAAATATTTTTGACGCTCCTATTTGGCTTTATATTTATTTTTCTTTTTCCTTATCTTGGTCCTCGTTTACTGACAACTTTTATCATCGGTGTGCCGCTAATACTTGTTTTTCTAAATAATTTCTTATGGAATAAAACCGGATTGATTATTTCAGTTTTTATTCCCATGATGTTTGTAGTCGCACTTGCCATGATCAATATTGTGTATGGCTTTTTATTTGAAACAAGAAAGCGTGAGCGACTCAAAGAAATGTTTGGTCAATATGTCCCTGAAAAACATATTGATGAAATGTTAACGCATGCGGGGGAATATAGTTTTTATGGTGATGATCGTGAGATGACGGTGCTGTTTGCTGATATACGAAATTTCACTTCCATTTCTGAGCCGTTAGATGCAACTCAACTGAAAAATTTATTAAGCGATTTTTTTACGCCAATGACACAAATTATTTTTAATTATCGCGGCACTATCGATAAATATGTTGGCGATATGATTATGGCGTTTTGGGGAGCACCGCTGGTTGATAAAAATCACGCGAAACACGCTATCAACGCAGCGCTTGACATGCTTAATGAAGTCGAAAGACTAAAACCCATTTTCAAAGAAAAAAACTGGGCTGAAATTAATATTGGTATTGGTTTAAATACAGGAAACATGAGTGTCGGCGACATGGGTTCGAAATTCCGTCGTAATTACACTGTATTAGGCGATGCTGTCAATCTTGCTTCTCGTATTGAGGGTTTGACAAAATTTTATGGTGTGAAATTAATGGTGACAGAAACTACGAAAGCCGATCAAGAAAATTTTGTTTTTCGCAATGTCGATCGCGTACGCGTAAAAGGCAAAAGAAATGGGGTTGAAATTTATGAAGTACTCTGCCGCAAAAAAGAATTAACAGAAAATCTCGCAAAAGAACTTGAGCGGTATCATACCGCTTTGAATCATTATTTTAATCGAGAATGGAAACAAGCCCACGCCATTTTCACTGAATTACATACAGCTCATCCAGATGTTAAATTGTATATTCTCTATTTACATCGTGTTGAAGAATTCGAAGCAACCCCACCCCCTAGCGATTGGGATGGTATTTACACGCATGCAACGAAATGATTTTTATGTGGTTTTTTAGCATCCCGCAGATCTAAAAAAATAGTTCTATACTGTAGATATGTCAGTATAACGAGCTAGCTTATGCAACGACGTGTATTGCAATTTAGTGATAACGGCGGCGTGACACTCGCAGAGACACCACCCCCTATTGAAAATTTAGTATTCGGAGGCGGCGGTGTACGAGGCGTTGTTTATCCAGGTGCTATACATGTAATGAAACAGCGCGGCATGTTGCAACATGTGAAAAGAGTTGCTGGATCATCATCAGGTGCACTTTCTGCGGTAGTGATTGGTTTAGGTTACACGCCTGACGAATTCGAAAAATTCAGTAGAGATCTCAACAAATCCGATTTTGTAAATTCAAATTTAACGCTGGATAGCGTAAAAAAATTTTTTGCAGGTGAAGAAAAATCATTAGGTCAAGGCAAGTTATCAGATACTGGCATGTTTTCTGGTGACCAGGTTTATGAAAAAATTCAAAGTGTAATACGTGCCAAAATGGAAGAAGCAGAACGAAAATATCCTGATTTGAAGAAAGAGTTAAATATAAAAGATTTTAATAGAATCACTTTTCAAAATTTACATGATATCGCGGAGCTTCATCCTGATTTAGGATTCAAAGAAATTTTTATTACCGGTACCAACAAAACTGATAAAACTCTAAAAATATTTTCACATAATGATCCGGAAACTCGCGATGTAGAAGTTGCGTTGGCTGTCAGAATATCCATGTCGATTCCTGTGTTATATCAAACGGTAGTTTTACAGGGAAAGGAATACGAAGATGGTGGGAGTCTGAATAATTTTCCTATCGAAATTTTTGATCAAGCGCCATATTTACCTGAATCAAAATCGGCTGTAGGTGACCAAGGACAAAATCTGTGTTCATTCGGATTGAAAGTAGATACTGCGGAAAATATGCAGTATTTGATGTGGCATGACAAGCAGGCTGAACTTGAAGATGCGAGCTTTATTGAGAAAATGAAAGCTGGGCTTGGCGAAATCAAAAAAGGAATTTTTGATGCGATAACGGATGAAGTATCAGACGTGCCTTATCAAGAAGCAATGCGTAAGCAGAATCAGGGAATTCGTGATCGATATCAGCAACGTGTTTTGCAAATTGGTGATCAAGGTGTTGGTACGATGGATTTCGATGTAACTGATGCGACTAAACAAACAATGCTGCAATCTGGGCGCGATGCCGCAACAAGTTGGTGTGACGCGCATCAAGGTGAACTACGATTAATTGCGTCTGGCAAGCAATTTAAAGAATTAGTCAAATCGCTTTCTTTAGAAGATTTAGATTGTTTGTGCAAAGACTTAAGAGAAAATAAAGTCCAGATAGTTGCGTCAAATCCGGAAATTAAGCGTATTCACTGTATGTGGGTTGCAGAAGAACAATATCGCCATCTTCTGAAACAGAACAATCAGACTGCGACGAATTTTTTCGACAAGACTCACTCTGCGCCTAAAAAACAAGAAGGGATTCAAACTCAAGAAGAAGTTAAACCTCGTCGCCCTCGTACCTAATGAATACAAAACTGCGTAACCGTCTTGGTCGTCCCAGGCGGTATCACCGACGTTGTATTCGAGCTAGCGCCTTCCACCGGCACGCCGCTGTGACCACCGATAGTTGGGCCATTGCCTGGACCTGGACCACCCGTGCTAATCGGTGGCGCTGGCGTTATTTTCGGCTGGCCGCTTAAGGAGCTGTCTGGTTTCGCGGTAACGGTAGGTGCCGTATGCAGATTAGTAATCGACGCATTCACCCGCATTTTTGCTACATCAAGCTCTACTTTCCCAGCTGCATTTTCTAGAATAACGCGGCCTTTCTGCAATGAAAATTGCAATCCATTATGTAAAAAAGCGGTATATTCAGTACCACGCACACCAATCGTTGCAACCGGTGTATTCACCTGATAACCATCTGGATTTGCCTTAGAAATCAAACCTGTAATCGTACGAAAACCGCCTTTTGCAAGACTGGCAGCATACTTGTTATCTTTTGGCGATTTTGGATTAAATTTATATTGATCTACTTTAAAAACCGTCCCTTCGCGTAATGCCACAATACTGTTATCCGTAAACACAATTTCCCCAGTACCCGCGCCACTGGTTTTTATCGTATCTTGTTCATAAATAGGTGATCTTCGTTGTAAGGTACGCGCAGCGCCCGCAGGAGAAGAAGCTTCAACCTTGCCGCGCACCCAGACAACTTGCGCAATCATGTCTGCAGCAAAGGCGAGCTCGCTAAGTGTATATAAAAGCAGGCCAAAAATGAGAAACACTAATGAATAAAGTTTTGTGTGTTTCATATTCATTACTCACTTTATCTAATTGGTAATTAAAGTATAATCCTTTTCTAGAAACTATGTTCTCTAGGATAATTATGATGAATAATGAAGAAGTTATCTCCGCGCTCTATCGAATTGGTGCCGTGAAATTTGGAAATTTTACCTTAAAAAGTGGGAAATCTTCGAAAATTTATATCGATTTACGCCAGATTATTTCTCATCCCAATGTGTTACGTATGGTTTCCGATGCAATTTGGCAAGTGGTGCATCGTTGTCAGTTTGACTTGATTTGCGGAGTGCCTTATACCGCATTACCTATCGCAACATGTTTATCACTCAAACATAACATTCCAATGATCATGCGTCGCAAAGAAAAAAAAGACTATGGCACAAAGCAGCAAGTTGAAGGCGCTTTTCAGAAAGGCCAATCCTGTCTCATTATCGAAGATTTAATCACGACTGGCAGCAGTATTATTGAAACTGCACACGAACTTAAAGCCGCAGGTTTACGCATCACAGACACTGCATTTTTAATTGATCGTGAACAAGGTGGCAAAGATAATCTTCAACAACAACATTATCAGGCACACTCGGTTTTCACTTTAACAAAAATATTAACGACATTGGCTCATTCGCCACTCGTGACTGAACAAGACAAACAAATTATTCGTGAGCACACTTAACATGACTCACTTGCGCTACGCTGAAAGAGCCAGCTCCTGTAAAAATCCGCTCGCAAAAAAATTATTTCAATTGCTCGATGACAAAAAAACGAATTTAGCATTGTCCGCTGATGTCACAAGTGCAGCTGAATTACTTGCACTTGCGGATCAACTTGGGCCTGAAATTTGCGTGCTGAAAACGCATATCGATATCATTGAAGATTTCACACCAGCGTTAACTGAAAAACTTCTCGCGCTCGCAGCTAAACATCAATTTTTTATTTTTGAAGATAGAAAATTCGCAGATATTGGCAACACGGTGAAACTACAATATCAAAAAGGTATTTATCACATTGCTGATTGGGCCGACATTATCAATGCACACACATTGCCGGGGCCTGGCATTATTTCAGGTCTTGCAGAAGTGGGACTTGCTAAAGGTCGCGGATTATTATTGTTAGCTGAAATGAGCTCCCAGCATAATTTATTTGAACCGGATTACACACAAAAAACCGTGCAAATGGCGGAGCAATTTCCTGATTTTGTGATTGGCTTTATTGCGCAACATAAATTATCTAAAAACCCTAACTGGATTTATCTCACACCCGGCATACAATTTGCTGCAAAAAATGATGGGTTGCTGCAGCAATATATTTCGCCGCAGCAAGCGATTATTCAAAATGGTACTGATGTTATTATTGTGGGACGTGGGATTGTGCAGGCGGCTGATCCGTTGAGCGAAGCGAAAAAATATCGGGAAGCGGGTTGGAATGCGTATCTTGAAACAACAACACTGTCATCCTGAACGAAGTGAAGGATCGCTACGTTATAACATGGCGATCCTTCACTGCGTTCAGGATGACAGTGTTACGTTCAGGATGACAAATAGGACACTACACATCTTTCAACTGATCAATCCGCGCCACAACCTTTTTCAGATGCTTAACTTCATCCGGCGAAAATTCTTTATAAAATTCAGAACCCATATTTAACACGAGATAAACCTGATCACTGACTCCCGCAATTAAATCCCGCCCAGAAATTTCAACATAATCAATTTGGTCTAATTGATCGCCAGCCCACTCGGTCAACCGTTCGACGGTATCGAAAGTTAACATAAAATGCTGATTATCCACCGTTGCAAATAGCGGATGAAAAGGTTCTTCATCATCGGGGGATTTGTCTTTTTTTACAGGCAAAAACAGCAAAGAACGAAGTATCGCGATATATACTTTATTCACATCTTCTTGCTTGCCTTGACTCATATAAGCCGCAGAAATCAGTTGGTCCAACTCGGTCATTGCGCCATACCTTAAATTAAAGCGCTTCATTTTCCTCGCGTCCATAAAATAGTCAAGCAAAATGGTGTGAAATGAAATGACTTTGGGTACAATACTGCTTCTTTTAAGATTGAGGCTAAAAAGCTAGGAGAAATAGATGATGACGCAAGTTGAAAAAGCAACCGCTAGTAAAGTTTATACCAATTTATCAGCCTCTGAATTAGTGAACATGGCTCTGACCCGCAAAGAAGGTGTCCTGGCCGCTAACCAAGCATTAAACGTAACCACTGGCCCACGCACTGGCCGTTCCCCCAAAGATCGTTTCATTGTGAAAGACGAAGTAACCAAAAATTCCGTTGACTGGAACACCATCAACCAACCCATAGACCCAGAAAAATTTACGGCTCTCTGGCAACTCGCAGAAAAATATCTGCACCAAAAAGATTGTTCATTCGTTTCTTATTTACAAGTGGGTGCCGATGCAAGACACACACTGACTGTCAAAGTTTCCACTGAATTAGCTTGGCATACTTTATTTACCCACGATCTTTTTATCCGTCCGGAACAACCCATCACTTCTGATCAAAAAAACCAATGGACTCTTTTGTGTGTACCGGGTTTCAAAACAGATCCCGCGCGTGATGGTGTGAATAGCGACGCTGCTGTCATTTTAAATTTTTCTGAACGAAAAATTTTAATTTGCGGAACGTTTTATGCAGGCGAAATGAAAAAAGCGATGTTCTCCGTTTTGAATTTCATTTTACCGGAATTTGAAGTATTACCGATGCATTGTGCTGCCAATGTCGGCAAAGATGGTAACACCGCATTATTCTTTGGATTATCAGGCACCGGCAAAACCACGTTGTCTGCAGATCCAGAACGTTATCTGATTGGCGATGATGAACATGGTTGGAGCGCTGACACTGTCTTTAATTTTGAAGGTGGTTGTTATGCAAAATGTATTGATCTCTCAAAAGAACGTGAACCTGTGATTTGGGATGCGATTCGACACACCGCCATTATGGAAAATGTTGTGCTTGATCCTGCAACCAAAGAACCCGATTATGCCGATTCCAGTTTAACGGAAAATACACGTGCTGCTTACCCGCGTGAACATATTCCACTACGCGTAAATGAAAATAAAGCAAACCAACCAACTGCCGTGTTATTTTTAACGTGTGATTTGTATGGCGTCTTACCACCGGTTGCGCGTCTTTCGAAAGAACAAGCCGCATATTATTTCTTGAGTGGTTACACAGCATTAGTTGGCAGCACGGAAGTCGGACAAGGCAAAGGTATTAAACAAACCTTTAGCACCTGTTTTGGCGCACCTTTTTTCCCACGTCCTGCGCGTGTTTATGCTGATTTATTGATGAAACGGTTAGACAACTCCGACGCGGAAGTTTTTTTAGTTAACACCGGTTGGACGGGTGGCGCTTATGGCGAAGGCGGTAAACGTTTTTCAATTCCGGCGACGCGCGCCATTGTCAGCGCTATCGTGAATGGTGATTTGCGTAATGCAAATTACACCACCTTGCCTGGTTTTAATCTTGCAATTCCAACCGAAGTACCCGGTGTGCCAAGCAATGTTTTAAATCCACGTGATTCGTGGGCTGATAAAAATGCGCATGACAAATTTGCGAAAGAATTGATGAATAAATTTATCGAAAACTTTAAGAAATTTGATGTGAGCGATTCAATTCGTAACGCGGGTCCTTTATAACTTTTTTGTGGGGCGTACCTATGTGTACGCCCGCCTGGATCAATCATGCCCATTAACATCCAAAAGAATATTATCGACATAAAAAATAAAATCCAAGAATTCGAAACACGCTATCACCGCCCACCCCATTCCGTTTCTCTGTTAGCCGTTAGCAAAAATCATTCTGCAGAAAGTATTAAACAGGCCATTCTCGCGGGCCAAACTTCTTTCGGCGAAAATTATTTGCAGGAAGCATTAGAAAAAATGGCCGCATTGCAGGATGAAAATCTGGAATGGCATTTTATCGGCTCGATACAAAGTAATAAAACCAAAAAAATTGCCGAGCATTTTGCCTGGGTGCAGAGCGTAAGCGACCTTAAAACTTTAAAGCGGTTAAATGATCAACGTCCTCTCCATCTACCGCCACTCAATATTTGCCTGGAAATTAATGTCAGCGCTGAAAAAACCAAATCCGGCGCGCCTAAAGATGCGGCACTCGCACTCGCTAAATTTTGTTCAGAACAACCGCGATTGCGCTTACGTGGATTAATGACTATCCCAGCAGAAAAAAATTCATTCGAGGAACAGCGCGCTGAACTGCGGCAGTTACGTATAATTTTTGACTTATTGCAGCAGGAAGGTTATAAATTAGATACATTATCGATGGGTATGTCACACGATATGGAAGCGGCAATCGCAGAAGGGGCAACGGTGGTAAGAATTGGTAGAGCTATTTTTGGCGACCGTATTCAAATCAGTATACCATAAGCATCTTTTTTTTAATGCGATAGAATGATAGTAAGCAACACATAAACATGAGGTGCCATCATGAAGATCACTCATCGTATTTTGGGGCTTCTCGCTTGGTTCACTTTATCATGCTTTTTTTTGCTAAATCCTGCCAATGCCATGGTCAAAGGAATTTATATTTCACAGACCACTCTCGAAGACACACCTTACATCACTTACCTTGTCAAACACGCCAAAGCATCTGGCATTGATACGTTTATCGTTGATATGGATATTCCATCTAAACGTTATCAGCAAAATATTGATATGGTAAAAAACAATGGAATTCGCTATGTTGCGCGCATCACGATGTTTCCCGGTGGTGGTACACCTGAACAAATTGCATCGGAAGTTTATCGTGAAAAGAAATACAAATTGATTAAAGCTGCCTTAGGGTATGGCGCGAAAGAAATTCAGCTCGATTATATTCGTTACAACACGAAACAACCTGCTTCATCACAACATGCGATTGATATTCATGAAATTATTCAATTATTCAAAAATCGATTAGCCGAACAAAAAATTCCATTACAAATTGATGTGTTTGGCATCTCAAGTTACGGTGAAGAAAAACATATTGGACAAAACATTCAGTTATTTTCAAAATCAATCGATGCGCTCTGCCCCATGGTTTATCCATCGCATTACCAACCATTCCCAGTGCATTTTGCAACGCCTTACAAAACCGTTTATGACTCACTGATGTCAATCCGCGAACAATTTGACGATAAACTCCCAGTCAAACTGTATCCCTACATTGAATTATCAAATTATCATTATCCACTCTCGCGCGAGAAGAAATTAAAATACATTTACGCACAAATTCAAGCGGCGCAAGATGCGGGTGCGGATGGCTGGTATGCATGGAGCCCCAACAATTTATATGATAATTTGTTTCGTGTTTTGGAAGCATATCCAGTTAAATAAGTTGTGTCATCCTGAACGAAGTGAAGGATGACAAGGACGCTGCAGTTCACAAAAAGGAATTTTAATTTGGCTTTGGAAGATGAAAAAAAAACACCTCATGTCAGAGACATGATGCGTTCGCTGATTGAAGGAACATTTGTTGGAACGTTTATTCGATGGATCGGCTGGCCGATTGAAAAAATTTATTATGATTACCTGGATCCCAAAAATACCAAAACCTATTATGAACTTTTTCGTGAAAACACCAAACCAAGTATGCTGTATCGCTTGCAAACCCACTACTTTGCAAAAACCGGTTTCGTGCAAACAGTCTGGAAATCGTTTTCGAATTTTGGTGTGATCAGTTTTGTTGAAAATACGTATCCGCATTTTACTCCTTTTCAAAAAGCAGCTGTGATCACACTACTTAGCACACCCTTAGATACGCTTTTATCAACACCGGGCGAACTCAATAAAGTTAAATTTTTTTATAGCAACAATGGGCAAGGCGTAACGGCATTTAGTATTTTTAATAAGAAACAGGTGAAAGCACCTGATTTTCGGCGTGCGCTGTCTGCCACCTTTGGGCGTAGTTTGTTGGCATCGATTTTCACCTATGGTGGAATTTATGGCGCGAAGGCTATTATCGAGCCGCGTTATCATGACACGATGAGTAGTGCGAATATGAATGTGTTAGCCGCTTTAGCGGGTGCGACTTTCGCACAACCATTCATTATGCCTGGCATCAAATTCCAAACCCATGTATTCAGAAATCATGGTCAAGACTATCGAACGCTGGTGCAAACATTTATACAAGAAAATTCGCCGAATTTTGCCAGAAAAGTAACGCTTGGGACCTGGGGCCGCATGGTGCACGGCTGGTGTCGCTATGGCGGCTTTTTCTTGATAAATGGAAAAATAGTGGAGTATCGGCAAAAACAGGAAGAAGAAAAACAGAATAGCTTTAAACCTAGATGATTTGCCATCCTGCAAAAAAACCGTCATTGCCGCGGCAATGACATTACGACTAGCGAGGCTGCAAAGGCTGATACTGCGGCACTTCCGCTTCAATATATTTTGGCGGAAAAGCAGGCGCTATTTTTTGTTTTTCCAGTTTTAATTCAAATCCTTTATTTTGTTCAACTATAACCAGCAGCTTGATCACATCATCAAGTAATCTAACCGTTCTACTTTTTGGATCATCCACTGATGTTGCCTGTTTAATCGAACCACCTATGAAGCGTGAAGCAATCAAAGCACCAACACATACGGTCCATGAGCCACTCAAAAAGGCAACTAGAAGACTCCCGCCTATCACTGTTCCATCAATAATATACGAGCCAGTTTCTTTATTTTTATTTCGATGCGTATTTAATAAGTTCAGATTTTCATCTAAACAATCCATAATCATTTTTAATAAATTTTGCGTAAATTGAATAACGAATTCTAGTTTACTGATGGGATTTTCAGGTATTTCTTTATTAAATTTTTGAATTTCATCTTTGATATTTTGCATGAGCGTTTCGAATATTTTGCTTTTAGGGTTGAGTGGATCTGCCGCATTTGCTCCGAAGCTAAGTAGCAAATCTTTTTCTTGCTCAAGCAACTCATCCAATTTTAGCGCTAATTCTTGTAAATCAGGTGCCTTGAATAAAAGAGTCGATTTTTTTCGCGAAAAAAGCATAGCATTTTCCTTAATTAATTTTCTCCTTAATTTTTATCTTAACACCCACGACCTTAACAAAATATTAAGCGATAAAATGATTTATTTGATTTGCCATTTCTTTGGGAAATTGATAAATCATGGCATGTCCGCCATTTATGAAACGCACGAGTTTTGCATGAGGAATCGTATTCGCTAAAACAATACTGTTGATGGGTGGAATAATAATATCGGCTGTGCCATTTAATATTAAAACCGGTATCTGTAATTGCTGAATTTTCTTGGCTGTCTTATCGTCATTTAGCCAATGCTCAACTAAATTTTGTTGGCGAAGCATAATGGCATCGATATCCACTTCCTTCAGATCTCTTGGTTGAAAACGATCGACGATCAGAGAATACGACATATTCTTTTTCCATCCCGACGGAAAAAATAAATCAACCGCCGATAAATAAAATCCTAATTTATTGGTCGGGATGTGCTGCAATTTATTTTGCATGGCAAGCGTTGGACGCACCGATTGTTTTCCTGCAATCGCAGTATTGATTAACACCAAATGACTCAGTGATTTTGGATGCAACACAGCAAATTGTTGTGCGATCATGCCGCCCATTGAAATGCCTATAATGGTTGGTTTTTTTAATTTTAATTGTTGAATTAGCTGATAAGTATCATTTGCTAAATCTTTACTTTCATACGAAGTAGACAACGTGTGTGAGCCGCCGACATCACGATTATTTAAAATAATAATTTGATGTTGCATGGCAAGTGCCGCGAGAAATTCTCTATTCCAACTGGAAACATCCGTCGCATAACCTGGAATTAAAACGATAGGCGTGCCTTGTCCTGCGCGATAATATTCAATTTGACCTTGTTTGGTTGTCACATAATGGGGTGCTAATTGACGAAGATTGTCGGTTTCAGATGGATGATAGGTGCTACAGCCAGACAGCAACAAGAGTACAAAAACGTATAAAAAACGCATGAATGGGGTCATAAAAATTGCCTAAAATTCCTAGCCTGCCCTGCAAATCTATCAAAAATTGTCCTTTTTATCAACTTCAGGTATATTAGCCACCATGCCAAACACTACTGAAAAGCCATTGCCGCCCACCCCAGAGCAAATTATTACACTGCATGGATTAACTCGCGAAATAAAACATCTCGCTCGTCAAATTAACCATCCGTTCAATAGTTTAATCGTTTCAACTGCGGTTTCAGCCATGCAGTTAGTGGGCAAAGAAAATGCCTATGTACCCACAGAAGCTCTCGTTAAGATTGGCTATTTTATTGAAAGTTGCTTAGAACCCATTGAACCAACCGTGATAAAGGAATCGATATTCCATCAACTTTTTATGATAAGCACTCTTGTAATTGGATTTTATGTATTGTGTTATCAGTTATGGCAAGCATCCTCTGCATTAACTCTTAAATTATTTCCAAATGGCGTGGGCATGGAGAAAAAACAACATACGACTGCCAACATTCAAAAAACTTTAACTTCGCAAAATACAGCACGTGCATCACTTATCGAGTTACGCAAATTCATCGCGCAACAACGTTCATTAAAAAATGGTGAAATACTATTGGGTTTTGGCATTTTCGTTCTTCTTCCACTGATTCTCTACGGAGAAAAAACCCGAATCGATGTGTACATCGATATTTATGGACCTACCATTTCTTTTGGCGCTCGTCCAAAAGAGACATCACGAATTTTATTTTTTCCACAACTCATATTTAATGTTGTACAACGCTCAGTTATCTACAATCAACTCTATAATCTTTGGTTAAGTTACAATACACCCAAGCAATTAAAAAAATATCTAAATCGTTTAGCCATGTTAAATTTCTCTAATCAAGAATGGAAAATGAAAACAGGCGACTCAAAATCATCTGCCATGTTTGAACTTGACCTTTCAACTGCCGCGGCCTCTATCGACAAGTTATTTGATGGAAGCAAACAATTGGAATTGTCATTATCAAAATTCGCCATCGAACTTTATTGCATCTTAATCAAAGAAAATATTCCCGCATTATTATCGGAAAATGACAAAATCTATGTTGGTTACACTGATATAAATGACGCTAAAATGCTTAAAATCAAAGGAATTTTAGAAAATAAAATTCGTGCTGCTGCATTACAGGAAAAAGATCAACAAAATATTCTTCTGCAATTAACTCACATTACAAAACAACTGAAAACGCCGTCGCTACAATGGGATTTTTTTAATAGCTTGGGCGAAAATGGTCTCTTAGAAAAATTTTATTATTGCGATATAAAATCATTACCGAAGCTTATTATTCCGCATTATGTTTCCGCTTTAGGTTTGATTACGCCAGATGTCATTTTAGATGAAACTATTTTAACGTTGGGACATGTACCTGCAGATCCTGCGTTGTATAATCTTGCTGAAAAGAATTTTTTAGAAAATATAAAACAGTATTCTTTAGAAAGTAAAACAACCAATTTACCTAATACAAAACACAAACAAAAAAATAAAATACCTGATTCAGAAAATACCGAAACTAAAAAAATCGCTCCGACAGCACATAAAAATAAAGTGTTACCGAAAGATGATGATGTCGAGTTTTCTTATGGTGTACGAATTCCTAATAATGAAGAAAAACCGGATAGCGCGCATACGGCATTCGAATTGCACGTACCCTGGTTACCCGAAGGACGTGCCTGGGGATCAATTGATACAGCCATATTTGATGAAGTAAAAGAATATTTATCTTCAGCCCGTATTTTAAGCCGACTGGAAATTGGAGAAATCCATGGCACTCATCAAAGTAATAAAACCAAGGTAGGCGCGGTTGGTATACAAACTACGGATGAGAGTTACCAAACCATACATGGAGAAAATGTTGAAGTGTCTACCTTCAAAATAAAAGACAGCAACATTCGCATCTTCGCTCGCAAGCTTGAAACGGTGACGGGTACGAGTGGAAAGCCTTACGTGCATTATCGGTTTGATGGTTGGGACTTTGGGCATTAATTGATTGAAAGTATTGAGATACCGACTCGCTGGTTTAATTAAAATCAATAGGTTACATTTTGTGCTATAATTATATGCATAGACTATAGACTTCCGAGGAGTCGTGTCATGCCGTTACATGCCGATAAGTTACTTGCTATGTTGACTGCTCTCCAAAACGACTACAACAAAAAGAACAAGTGGATAGCAGGAAAGAATGCGCCAGATCTAGAGGGATTTGTTGATAGAGCAAGACTAGCATCAAAAGTTGAAAGTGACTATGAAGATGCTGTGCTGAATTTAGAGTCAGCTCAACAATCAGTTGCGCTGTCTCAAGGTAAGCTCAGTGAAAGAGAGAGCAAAAGTAACACGGCATTTCTAGAAGAGTTAGCTGCTCCTACTACTCAGAAAAAAATGCTGCGGCAGAAGCAGCTAGAAATAGCTGAAGAAAACCGCGAAGCCGCACTTGCGTTTCATGAACAGATACAAAGCAAAATAAATGAAAATACACGAAAAAAAAATGCCGCTATACGTTCCCCAAACTATCCACAAAACATTATAGCTGGATTAGAAAAAGCCTTTGTAGGCAGGGCTATCGAATATTTTCGTGAAAAACACCCTGCTTTTAAAAAAATATCGCTAGATGAGGTACAAACAAACCAAGCGATTAGTGAATTTATAGCAATTCTAGGGAGAGAGCCTAAGGATCATATGTTTTATCGCGGAATCGGGCTTATTTTAAGGGAAAATTATAAAGATAATAGCGATTATCTTGTTTATGATGCAATTAAACCGACAGCACCTAAAGCAGCTTCAGGAAGAGCACGAACGCAAATGTTTAGTAGAGACTCCGTGGCAGGATCAGGGTCAGATAGAGACTCAATGGAAGTAATAATTCACGCGGCAGAATCTGAAGATGAAAAGGAAGAAGTGGCAAAACAGCCATCTACTCCCCGCAAAGGGTCAGGCTCAACCTCAACCTAATACCGTCATCCCACGACGTTTCTTGTAGGGGCGGACCTATGGATGGAGAGGCGCGTAAATAATAATGAGGGCGGGGGGAGGGAAACTGAGTGCCCCGCAGACAAACGGCGGGGGGTTGGAGGTGGGG
>CAZAXX010000013.1:0-21956 GCA_964489265.1 uncultured Coxiellaceae bacterium | reverse complement strand
GTCCGCCCTGACTAAACAATTAAGGTTGCCGGACGGACACATAGGTCCGCCCCTACAAGAAACGTCGCGGGATGACATGGTGCGGTTATTTCCCAAACGTATCTTTCACACTCACAGGAATATCCAACGCATCTTTCTCATCTTCATCAACAAACTGAAGCCGACTCAAACGCAACACACCATTCCCAGTTAACACTTCAATCATTCCATTGCGTTTTCCTATGATGCGGCCTGGAACATTACCCACATAAACATCTTTATGCGAAGGCAATTCTGCGCCCCAGATCAGCACCTTTCTACCACGCAATGTCGTATATGCACCCGGAAACGGATGCGTTAATCCACGAATAAAATTATAAATTTGTACTGCCGTCAGCTGCCAATTTATTTCACCATCTTCCGGCGTGCGCTTGCAGGTATAAGTTGCGAGAGCTTCATCTTGTGGAATTGCAGATACTTTTCCTTCCGCCAAAACAGGTAAATTTTTTGCAACAATTTCTTCATATAATTTTATTACTTTTTCATCGACAGTTTTTGCAGTGTCATCCATCGTAATATCTGTTTGCAACTGATCGACAATAGGACCGCAATCCACGCCTTCTGCAATATGAAATAAAGTAACACCTGTTGCAGTTTCACCATTGATAATCGCCCAATTCATCGGTGCAAAACCACGGTATTTTGGCAGCAGAGAATCGTGAATAATTAACGTACCCTTCGGTGGAATTTCATACGCTTCTTTCGTAATCAAATAACGCCAGCCAATGGCGAACGCGATGTCTGGTTTTATTTCTCGTAAAATTTGACTGTACTCAGACGACTTCACTTTATCCGAATAAAATATGGGAATTCCATGTTCTTTCGCAATTTCAGTGACTCTTGGGTGAAACTGTTCTTCATGTGGATCTTCAACTAAACATAAAATACCGCAAATTGTTGCTTTCGCTGCAATTAATTTTTTAAGAACCGCATGACCACGACGCGATCCAGTAAATAAAAAAACCTTCATTTTGATTCATCCTCGTTGTAAAGCCAATGTGCCACTACGTCCATCAATTTCGCCTTGCACCAAATCACAAACAGAAATGGTCGCAGGATTTTTTAATAATTCTTTCGCAATATCTTCTCCCTTCACAAATTTTATATTTTGCGCTTTTGCTTTCAGCAAAAATTCTCTAAACCAATCCAAATATTTCATCCCTTCAATTTCTGCATGTGTTGTGAGCGTATTTGTCATGGTGTCGACCAGACGATTTAAATAAAAATCCGTCAAACTTTCCAGCGGAAATTCAGGACGCCCTAACAATTCATCCAGGGTTGGTAAATTGGTTGGAATTTGTAATGTATTAAATGTTTTGCCATCCACTCGCGGATAAAATGGAAATGTTCCGCGTGCATCACTGGCATAAAATAAATTTGCCGCATCATACGCAGCCAGGCTTGCTGCGTTGGCTTGCCAACCTGCCGCACCCGCTGTTTTTGCTGGAAAATCAAAAATACGTTGAAATTCCACGCGTGCTTTTTCAAACTCAGCAAACACTTCTTCTTTCGTCATATTCGCCAAACCATCTTGCCAACGAATATGATCATAACAATGAATGCCCACTTCATGGCCTGCTTTGTGCGCAGCAAGCATCACATTTTGATTACGCTTACCAATGTGTGGGCCCGGCAGCAATGTGCCATTTAAAAGTGTACGAATGCCATAAACACTGACAACACTACTACGACTAACTTTTTTCAAAAATCCGGGACGAAAAATGCGTTTGATGGCACGCCCAGTGTTGTCTGGGCCTAACGAAAATAAAAACGTCGCTGGAATTTCTAATTCAGCAAATAACTTTAATAAATTGGGCACGCCAATTCGAGTACCACGATCAGTGTCTACATCAATTTTTATCGCGATTTGTTTAGTCATTCTTGTTTCCTAATTTTTCTCGCACAATAAAAAACGGACGTTGTCGCACATCTTTGTAAATACGTCCAATATATTCACCCACAATCCCGAGTCCCATCAACGTCACGCCAAATAAAAAATACACGATGGCAAACAAGGTAAACATCCCTTCTGCTTCTGGACCAATAAAAATGCGGCGAATAAAGAGATAAATCACAAAAACCGTGCTGAGCATTGAAACGAGAATGCCAAAGAGCGTAAACATTTGTAACGGAACTAAAGAAAATCCCGTCATTAAATCAAAATTCAAACGTAGCAATTTATACAAATTATATTTTGATTCACCTGCTGCACGTGCACTGTGTTCGACTTCAACTTCTGTTGGATTACTTGCATAACTGTACGCGAGCGCTGGAATATAAATACTGGATTCTCGACTCGAGACAACAGCATCGACCACATGACGTTTATACGCACGCAACATACAACCTTGATCTGTCATGACGATTCCGGTGATACGTGCACGAATCGAATTATTGAGGCGTGATGCATAGCGACGAAACCAGCTATCTTGACGATTTTTGCGAATGCTGCCCACGTAGTCATGACCTGCTTCAATCGCTGCAACTAATTTAGGAATTTCTTCCGGCGGATTTTGTAAGTCCGCATCTAACGTCACAATGACATCGCCTTGTGCGTGTTCAAATCCGGCAGTAATCGCCATATGCTGGCCAAAATTACCGTTAAAATGCACGATGCAATTAATGTCAGGACGCGTTTTATAAAATTCATTTAAGATAGCTTCCGAGCGATCGCGGCTGCCGTCGTTGACCCAGACAATTTCATACGATTTGCCATAATTATCTAATACGCTAGTTAAGCGTTGATACAGCTTTTCGAGGTTGTCTGCCTCATTATAAACGGGCACAACAATGCTTAAATAGGGTTTAGCCATTTTTGACTCCTGGAGTTTAATGTAGGCTAGAATATCACTTCAAAAAGTACCGTCAACTTCTTCGGCAACACTTTGAATTATCATCAAGTTACATGATGGAACATCTGTTTCTAAAAGATCTTGGACTTATAAAATCCATGAGCGTATTCGGCGTTATCACCGAGTTTTTATCCGCTTTGTTTGAAGAAACTAAAGAACAAATAGTTTTTAACAGCTCTGCCAAGTCATTCGCATGTGATTTTTCTGTTACGACTATGAATGTTTTACTGGGCGCAGTTTCATTTTTTATTTGATCCAAAAGATCGTCGAGTAACTCGACAGCCAAACAACTTACTGTGAACCGTCGCTGAAGAGTAAGCAATTCTTTACTATAATTTATCGGCCTTTTGATACAGCGCTTGATCAGAGACACGTTTTTATTTTCTTTATATTCATCTTCAATTTGATTGACGAGCATATAGCTATCCGACAAATATAGATAAAGGTTATCAAGTGATACGCCAAGTGCGGCTAAATATTTTTGAGATAACTCGCTTATCTGATCTAAATGGTATTCTACAAATCTTGAATAATCTGCCATGGAAAATTCTTTCTTACACTGCGCAGCAATTTGGCGCCTTGCTGTTAAGTTAGTTAACTCGACTGTTAAATTTAAAAAACGAATATATCCCAAAAAATCTTCATTATATTGGCTCAAATTAGGCGGCATTTTTGCCACTTCGGAAAGTGCATTTATGCAATCAAAAAAATCATCATCATGCCGGTTCTCATTATTTAAAAATAATTTTGTCGGTTGTTCTTTAGCAACGCGGTTAACAACAGTTGAATATTCTTGTGCGTATCCCGCTCGTAGTTTGCCATGGGTGCTGCCAATTACGATAATCGTAGTATTTCTGTGTTTAAATTTATAGAGACGGCGTGGCCCGCCAAACTTGAAATGACTGTTAGTCTGCGCGTTGCCTGAAAATAAAGTACAACTACAAAACATATTATTTTTTTGCCTTAAAAAAATGTTAGTCATCTTAAGCAGGCCTAATAGTTCACGTCAAGTTCATCCCGCGACGCTTTTTAAGCGGGACCCAGTGCCTTTTTTCGGCATATTGAGTCAAAAGGCACTGGGTCCCGCTTAAAAAGCGTCGCGGGGTGACGGACAAAAGCTAAAGTGTGGTATCCTATTTTGCAAATTTTTAAGGAACTTTTTATGCACACTAGCAACATCACCATTATCGGCGCCGGCAACATGGGCGCAAGTTTGCTGGGTGGCTTGATTGCAAATGAATTTCCTAGCAAACAGCTGACTATCACGGATGCTGATCCAGAAAAATTGCATCTCATGCGCAAGCAATTTAATGTGAACACGACTGAAAATAATAGCGAAGCCGTTGCAACAGCAGATGTGATTATTCTTGCGGTGAAACCTCAGGCCATCGCAACGATTACACACGAATTTTCTCACGTTATCCAAACCAAAAAACCGTTAGTCATTTCGGTGGCGGCTGGCATTCGTGTAGAAGATTTGCAAAATTGGTTGGGTGGTCACATGCCTATTGTGCGCTGCATGCCAAACACACCTGCCTTGATTCGTGCAGGCGCGACTGCACTTTATGCCAATTCTTTTGTGACAACGCAGCAACATGATTTGGCTGAAACGATGCTGCGCGCAGTCGGCATGGTGGTATGGTTGCAGGATGAAGCGCAAATGGATGCTGTCACTGCATTATCAGGCTCAGGTCCCGCTTATTTTTTCCTGGTCATTGAAGCAATGCAAGCAGCAGGCGAAAAATTAGGTCTGCCAGAAGAAACTGCGCGCTTGCTTACGTTACAAACCGCCGTTGGCTCCGCGCGTATGGCCATGGAAAGCGATGCATCTGCCCATGAATTACGTCAGCGTGTTACATCACCTGGCGGCACAACAGAAGCGGCGTTGCGTATTTTAGAAGAAGGGCAGTTATCCGAATTATTTAAAAATGCCTTAAATACCGCAAAAAATCGCTCTGAAGAATTAGCTAAATTATTTGGCAAAAAGGAAAAATAATATGTCTGACAGTTTAACGCGTGCTGGAATGTTTTTAATTGGCACTCTTTTTAATTTATATATTTTAGTGTTAGTGTTGCGTTTGATACTTGCTTTTGCGCGCGCTAATTATTTCAATCCACTCACACAATTCATTATCAAGCTCACGCAACCACTGGTTGCGCCATTGCGTCGTGTGATACCTAATTATCGTGGCATTGAATTTTCAACACTGCTTTTAATTATTGTTTTTGAAATGCTAAAAATTACTTTATTAAGCATGCTGTACGCTGGACTTCCGCAAATAGCTGCCGTCATTCTGTTAGCGTTTTTGGATACGATAAAAATAATTCTCAACACTTTTTTCTACGCGATTTTGTTACAAGCGCTGTTAAGCTGGTTTCAACCAGGGTTTTCGCCAGCAGGTCAAGTGTTAGAACAGATTACGTCTCCCATCTTGACGCCGGTCAAGCGCATTCTTCCGCCGGTTAATGGCATTGATTTTTCGCCTATTCCAGCTATGATTTTGCTGCAAGTATTAATTATTATGCTTCCGTAAGGTATGTATTTAGATGAAAAATAAAATTGTATTTGCCAGCAGTAATGCTGGGAAAATAAATGAATTGCAGTCGATGCTGGAAAAATTTAATTTTGAGATCATTCCACAGAGCACGCTCGGCATTGATGATGTCGAGGAAACAGGTCTCACCTTTGTTGAAAATGCGTTGCTAAAAGCACGCCATGCGTGTCAACAAAGCAATAAACCTGCGATCGCAGATGATTCTGGACTGGTGGTGCATGCCTTAGATGGCGCGCCAGGAATTTATTCTGCGCGTTATGCGGGAAAGAATGCGAATTCTCAAAAAAATATTGAAAAATTATTGGAAGACATGCGTGATATTCCGGACGAAAATCGCAGCGCACATTTTCATTGCACGCTCGTTTATCTTTCGCATGCAGAAGATCCCGCGCCCATTATTTGTGAAGGAATCTGGCAAGGCACCATATTGCAAAATCCAACCGGCACGCAGGGTTTTGGTTATGATCCGGTATTTTATGATGAAACTGAAAAATGCAGCGCGGCAGAACTCAGTCCCGATAGAAAAAATCATATTAGTCACCGCGGACAAGCATTACGAATTTTAATGGAAAAACTATAAATGCACGCACTCGTCGTCGAAGATCTCAAAAAAATTTATTCCAATGGTTTAGTCGCACTCAAAGGCATTACGTTAAAAGTCGCTGAAGGTGATTTCTTTGCAATGCTTGGGCCCAATGGCGCTGGCAAATCGACAACCATTGGTATCCTTTGTTCTCTCGTCAATAAAACATCCGGCAAAGTATCGGTTTTTGGTTACGATATCGATGAAGAATTAGAAGCCGCTAAATCCTGCATTGGTGTGGTACCACAAGAATTTAATTTCAATCCCTTCGAAAAAATTCAGCAAATTGTTATCAATCAAGCTGGCTATTATGGCATCCCAAAAAAAATCGCGCAGGAGCGCGCGGAACTTTATCTGAAAGAATTAGGCATTTGGGAAAAGCGTAATCACAGTGCGCTGCGCTTATCCGGCGGGATGAAGCGACGCTTGATGATTGCACGCGCCTTGATGAATGAGCCTAAATTATTAATTTTGGATGAACCCACCGCAGGTGTGGATATTGAATTGCGGCATAGTTTGTGGGATTTTCTGGCTAAATTAAACGAGCAAGGGACCACCATTATTTTGACGACGCATTATCTGGAAGAAGCAGAACAACTTTGTAAAAATGTTGCGATCATTGATCATGGCGAAATTATCGAACACGCCGACATGAAAACACTGATTAACCAATTGAACGTGCAAACACTGATTATGGATAGCAAAGAACCTTTGCGTGAAAAACCGATTTTAGCCAACTATCCTTCGCGCAGACTGGATGACTTTACGCTTGAAATTGAGTTACACAGAACACAATCAATAAATGAATTATTCAAGGAATTAAGTAACCACAACATTGTGATCACCAGTATGCGCAACAAAACCAACCGTCTGGAAGAATTATTCGTGCGATTGATCGCTCAAAACAAGGCAAAATTATGAATAAAAACTGGGTTTCCTTACAAACTATTTTAAATAAAGAAATTACGCGTTTCATGCGTATTTGGACACAGACATTATTGCCGCCAGCGATCACGATGACGCTTTACTTTATTATTTTTGGCAAGTTGATTGGTTCGCAAATCAAGAACATCGATGGTTATACTTACATGCAATACATCGTGCCTGGCTTAACGATGATGTCCATCATGACTAACGCTTATGCGAATACCTCTTCTTCTTTTTTCGGCGCAAAATTCAGTAAAAGTATCGAAGAAATGCTAGTGTCTTCCATGCCGAGTTATATTATTTTACTGGGTTACATGGCGGGTGGCTGCTTGCGTGGAATTCTGGTTGGCATGATTGTGCTGCTGATATCTCTATTTTTTACGCATTTACACATTCAAAACCTCGCTATTGTCATCACGATGGGAATTTTAGCGTCGATGTTGTTTTCAGTTGGCGGCATTATCAATGCGATTTTTGCGAAAAAATTTGATGATGTTTCATTTATTCCGACATTCGTACTAACGCCACTCACTTATTTAGGCGGCGTGTTTTATTCCATTAAACAATTGCCATTCGTATGGCAGAAAATTTCGGTTTTCAATCCCATTTTAAATATCGTCGATACATTCCGATATGGCATGTTAGGTATTTCGGATATTCCTGTTGCATTTGGGTTTACTTTGATCTGTGTCTTGTTTATTGTGCTTTTTGTATTGTGCCTGGTTTTTTTAAAGAAAGGGATTGGTTTAAGAACCTAGGTGTCACCCGAAAGAACTACATAGAATGCTGGATTTATGTTATCGTTTTTTCAATTTTAATGGACAGGGAAAAATTGCATGAAGCATTCCAAAAGACCGTTATTTAGGAAAGAAGAATCCTATATTTACGAAAGACCTGGCCTTTTTTCTTTTTTATCAATTATTCCTCAAATCACTATCATCGCGCTGGTCATCGGTGTTTATTATTTTATTGCGTTGCATCAGTATTTTCCGGACTGGCTTTCCATTATAAATTGGGCGATGAAAATTATTATTGCGCTTGAAATTATTATTGCGGCGCGCAGCTCTTTAATTCTTTCTTTTGCCGCAATTTTAATTGGCGGAGCCGCAGTATTTTTGGCGCAAACCAAAGGCAGCACTTTTTTATTGATAAATGATGCATGGCAATTACTTGCTGTCGGCGTCATTGGCGTTGTTATCACATTTATTGCAAGATCGTTAAGACAAAGATAGGAGCCACTTTCATGTTAAAACACGTTGTTGTAATCGTTTCATTAAGTATTGTTGTGATCCTGGGTATGGCTTATGCACAAACCGGTTTAGAATATGTGATTTCCGCACATGACTGGTTGTCTAATTTGCTTAAAGATGTTTTTTCAACAGGACATATTGGCAATTTGATTCGTGAATTACTTGCATTACTTGTCATTCCACTGGCAATTGGACTTTTACCGGTGATCGCTTACTGGTTGGCAAAACGCTCCTGGTTTCCTTACTTCATGGAAGTTGTCTGGGTTGTCTGGTTGTTGCAAGCGGCGGCTTTGATTGTATTGTATAAGGTGGCTGCATAGTTACGCTGATTTTTCGTGCCCGCGTGCCCGGGCACGAAAAATCAAGGATGTGGAGTAATCGCTAAAATTGTAATTTGTTTTTTCAGCGGTCCATAACACCAAAACACCCGATAAGCACCAGGCGTTTTGTTCTGCACATAAGCCTCAAAAATTTTTTCATTAGAATTGTATGGATTTTCTATTGAATCATATTCGTGGGTATTCAGACTTGGATGTCGAGGATTCAATTTTAAAAAATCAATTGTTTTATAAACTTGCTTAAAAAGCCCCTCAATTTTAGAAGATTTTGTTTGCTTGCGTGCTTTGCGATTCAAATAAGATCGTTTTGCTCGTTGCTCAAGATCCTCATATAATTCTGCCGCTTCAGCAGTCCACTTTAATTCAAACATCTTTAATTCTCACTCATCTAACCAAGATGCTTTTTTTACTGGATCTTTAGCAAATTTTTTTTGTTTTGCTTGATCCAAGCCTCTTTTTAACGAGCTCAAAGCAGCTTCGTTTTTATGAAGCCATAATTCGTTGACGGGAATAAGAACTGCTTTTTTAATTATAATTTTATCTGGTTCTTTATCATCTACAATAAATGTCATATTGGCGAAAGCTGCGCCTAAAGGCAATCGACCCTTTGAGTCGCATTTTTTAGATAATGGCATATACAATATCTCCTTTGATTGTATCTTAATTATACTACAAGTGGGATTGTTTCACAAGTGGGAAAATCCCACCTACTAGACTTTGTTGCGCAATTCACTGATTTTTCGTGCCTGTGTGCGTGCCCGCGCCCGTCTTTTCTTCGGTATTCAAAACCAATACGTCGTTTTCACCATCACCTTCGATGTCATACGCATTATTTTTTTAACCCACTTCGGCAACCTTGCAGCACCCGACGCCAGCGCATAATCACGATGCTCTGCTTCATCCTGGCGCATTTGTTGCAAAATTTGAAAACTTTTTTTGTCTTCTTTTGGTAGTAACTGCAAATGTTTTTCTAAATGAGTCACAACTTGATTTTCCGTTTCCGCTAAAAAACCTAAACTCCATTTATCACCAATCACACCCGCCGTGAGTCCAATCGCA
Source organism: uncultured Coxiellaceae bacterium (assembly GCA_964489265.1). GTDB lineage: Bacteria > Pseudomonadota > Gammaproteobacteria > DSM-16500 > DSM-16500 > CAYRUP01. The sequence goes on along the minus strand of CAZAXX010000013.1, from coordinate 12,353 downwards.
AAAGATCCTGCATACCAAACCGGATTGAGATAACTCGTGTGGCTGCCTAACTCAGTCAAACGTTGATTACACCAAGCTAAATGATCACCTTCTTCAATCGCTGCATTTAGTAGTTGATCTTTAATTTCGGGTCGTCTCGATACCAAACTCTGTCCGTGATAAAGCGCTTGCGCACAGACTTCGCCCGCATGATTAATTCGCATCAACGCGGCTGAATGTTCGCGTTGTTCTGGCGTCAAATCAGGTTCGACGATATCGTTGGCAGGGTAAATCCGCTCCGTTGTTTTCGCATTCAAAAAAACCGCGCGCAACGCTTGATCTACGCTCAAACAAAACCTGTCAATTAATGTGTAATGACGATCCTGAGACATTGGCTTTTCCATCAGTTATTTTCTTAGAATACACACTACACCCATTTTTGCCAGGGTCAATCCTAAACACATCTTAATACTTCGTTAAGTTATTGCATGTATTATTGATCACCCAACAAAATGGTCATTTTATATGCATGCCCGCCATCCAAAGAAACCTTACTATATCCCTGCACGTGAAAGCTTTGGGTGGAATTTTTATGGGCATGAGTATGCGCCTGCACCGCGCGGAAAATATAAGTTTCATATCTGCATCCAGCCAAATCAACTTGCCCGCGTCCAAGACAAGCTGCATGACTTATTGCATAACGCTCTCGATAGAAATTTAATTAGTCTTTATAAAATATATAAGTTGCCATCTGCATTTGAATCTTCAAAAGAACATTACCGTCAACTACATAGTCCTTTTGTTGTTTATCTAAATGATGATTACGATTATTCTTATTTAGAAAAAATCACCCAATTATGTCAGCAAATCGAAAATCTATTATCGGGTGTTACGCCTGGCGATATTTCCTGCCGAGCAACAGTTGATTTACCACTCACGCCTCATCTTATTTTTCGCCAATCTTTTTTGGATGCTGATATAAATAAAAATAGATATATTGGTGCGTTTGAAGAAAAATATGCGAGTCAAATCTTTGCAGAAGCTATCGATTCACATCCTTACCAGATTTTAAAACATTCAAATTTTAATTTGCGTAAACAGCAATTAGCTACGTTATGCGAAGAAAAAACTGAAAATACATTAATGCAAGCCGCTGCTCGGCAATTATTAGCAATCGCTGAAACAGAAGATTTCGCTGAACTCAGCGATCTTGATTTATTTTATTTTTATTCTGCGGTCAATCTGATAGAAGCTACTTTTTTAAAACCAGTTTATAGTGGCGGTTATGAATACAATGAATTAATTAAATTTTCGATAACAGGAAAATTTCAAGAACCTATTTTAAAATTATTAGCGAATTCAATCCCACGCAATTTATTTGAAGCCGCAAAAGAAAAGCTCATGACTTGCATAACCGAGAATGAACAAAAAGAAAATTCTTTTGTTGTTCAATCTGCAAAAAATTTGGTGACTGCAATGGATGGCGAAAAAGAACATGCGAGCAGTGGCAAATTGCATTTATTCAGCAGAACCTTGCGACAAGCAGAAAAATGTATAAAAAATCCGAGTCCTAAAAATACGCGTCAGTTTTTCGGCTTAACACATGCGCTAATACAAAAATATCCTAATAAAATATCTTCATTGCAAAGTAACACACCGCCCAAACAAAAAAAACGTTCCTGCAGTGGCTTGGTAATTGCTGCAGCGCTTGGTTTTTGCGGTGCATTAATTATCGCTGCCTCCATTTATCTTGCTGCAGTTACATTTTTTTCCGCAACGCCAATTAGTATCGCTGGCATCAAAGTAGGGCTTGGTCTAATAAGCGCTGGCGCTGCTGCGGCAGCACCTGCTGCAGGATCCGTTGCGGTCAGTGGCTTATTTGGAATACGCATGTTACGCAAAGGAGCCAGAGTAGCTTATGCTGCAACTCACAAAGAAAACGCAGCGGAACCGATTACGGTCACGTCACATCCCATCGTTAAAGCAGCGGGTGATTTTTCGCTTTTGCTGAAATATTAATACCGGCATCGCGAGCCCAGGGATTTTTCGTGCCCGGGCCCGAAAAATCTGATCAACCAATCGCAATACTCGCCTTCAAAAATGGCCCTTGCACGGTGTAATTGCTTTGCGTATGGTTCATCGTTGCAACAAAGATACCGCCCGTTGTCATGGGTACCACTAAACTTCCCGGTATATATTGGTTTATTGCATTCACATAAACTGCCGCTTGATAACCTGCACTCACAGTCAATACAGAATTATTTCGATAAGCATGTCGATAATTGATACCCACTTTTGCATCAAGCCCCGGAATAACTTGCTTGACCGTTTGATCCGCGATGGTTTGCGTGTTTGGTGATAATTGACCATAGGTCGCAACCAATATCGGCGACTGGCTAACGTAACCTGTTTTTGTATACGATGAACCAATCAACGCAGAAACAGCCGCTTCGCCCAGGAAACCAAAGCCATTATCTAGCGTATAACTACCTTCCGCACCTAACCGTGGACCAAGACCGATGAAACTGGAGGTAACTTGTTGACGATTGCTAAAAGGTCCTGGAATAAGGCCTGTTAAAGTCCCCGAATAAGTCGCCGTCACTTGTTCGCGCAAATAAGCATTGCTTAAGCCCGCGAAAAAATGCATCTGCACATGTTGCCCAAAGAGTACGCCTTGCCCAAAATCCAAGTTCACCACATCATATCGAAATACCGCGTTACCCGTTGCATTATGAACGGGAAGCGAAGCTGGCCCAATTTCATAATCCGGTCCCAGAAAGAAATTGAAATTGGGAGCCACTGTCGTATCCGACGTACTGCTGTATAAATGCGTCCATTCCAAACTAATATCGCGACCTTCTTCAAATATTCTGGTAGCTGCGATTGCAAACGCAAACGAATACGCTGGCATCAATTCATTTTCACGCCAATTGGGTGACTGTGCCGGTAATTCTTTATTGAAAATCACATAATTCAAATTATTCGCGCTAGGCTTTAATGCCAGCGCAGTAAAACTAAATTCATTAGTTGGCTGTGTATTGGGAAGTGCTACGCCAATACTCGTCACTGCTGCTGATACGACACTTGAACTTAACAGAAGACTCACTGCAGACAAAACGCGGATGGATCTTTTTCCTGACATAATATAATTCCCTTTATATTAAAAAATAAACCATTGAATGATATTACAGTTGTTTACAAAATTATATATGTCATCATGAATACACCCGTAGTTTTTTTCTTTAAAAGGATTTTATGCGCGCACTTATATTGTCACTGCCAGGAAAATTTCATGCGGTAATTATTATTGGATCGGTCATTCTATTTGCTTTTTTTGCCGCATTTTTATCTGGTCTTTTTTTCGATGAACATCAACTGGTGACCAACACCGATTTAATCTCCTCTGTCTATCAAGTCATGGGAACTGTTTACGCGATATTATTAACATTCACATTGTGGGGCGTTTGGCAAAGTTTTACAGAAGCTGGCGCTTCCGTACAAAATGAAGCGTATGCGCTGTTAGATTTAGTGCATATGATAACGATGCTCCATAAAAAAAGTGATGAGTTACGCCAAGCTGTTTTTACTTATGCAAAATTTGTCGTTGAAAAAGAATGGCCAAACTTAAAAGCGTATACGAACAATCTTATTAACCTTCGTGAACATAATCACATTGCCGCACAAGAAATAATTCATCTCGTGCAACGTCTCGCGCTAGAAAATGAAGGAAATACCGCGATGTTTGGGCAGATATTAACTTTGCTAACTCGCTGGCTGGATGCACGCCGTACACGCATTTTGGTTGCACGAGGCGACAGTGCAAAATCTATTTGGCCGTTACTTTTTACTGGCGCCATTGTGCTTTTTTCTTTTCATGGCTTGTTCGTCGCGAAAACGCTAGGCATTTGGGTCACATTGTTGTTTGGAACGTCGCTTGTGATTGGGGTTACTTTTTATTTAATTTTTAGTTTGGATTGTCCATTTACGGGATCGCTTAGCATTGATGCGGAGCCGTTTGTATTAACCATGAATCTTTTAAAATAACGGGGGGTTCATGCTATAATCGCCGCCTTTGTCTTCAAGATTGATGATTATGCAAACCATATTTAAAACCGACGTTATTAAAAAACACCCTGAATTACCTGCTCGTGTTACCAAAATCACGACCTCCCATGGGGAAATTCTCACTCCCGCGTTCATGCCGGTCGGCACCCGTGCATTTGTTAATTGCATGACCCCGGTCGATTTGGTCAATGCAGGGAGTCAAATTATCCTGGGCGGCAATACGTACCACATGTTATGCGCACCGGGAATGGAGGTGATCCAGCATGCCGGCGGAATGCATAAATTCATGGGTTGGGATAAACCGATGCTGACAGACAGCGGCGGCTTTCAAGTCTTTAGTCTTTCTAAAAATGGCAAAATTTGCAAAATTGATGACAAGGGTGCGCATTTCAAACATCCTATTACCGGGCAAATTATCCATCTCACCCCAGAGACATCCATTCAGGCACAAAAAATAATTGGCGCCGATATCATTATGGCTTTTGATGAATGCACGCCTGAACAAGGTGGTCGTGAAGCTGCCTTACAAGCTATGGAACGCACGCATCGCTGGCTGCATGAATCGATCGAAGAACATCATAAAACGCCTGGTTCTGCCTATGGTTATCAACAAGCTTTATTTGGCATTATTCAAGGCGGTAGTTTTCCTGATTTGCGTGAGCTCAGTACGCGTTTTATTTTGGATGCGGATTTGGATGGTATTGCGATTGGCGGTGAAGTGATTGGTTTTGATATGCAAAAAACGGTGGAAGTGATCGATTGGGTAAGACCCATGCTGCCAGAAAATAAATCGCGGTACACGATGGGTGTTGGGCTCAATCCACAGGATTTAATTGATGTGGTTGCGAGAGGTATCGATATTTTTGATTGTGTTGCACCGACCCGTAATGCACGCCATGGCTCGCTTTATTGCGGCACGATTCAGGAAGAAAATAATTGGTTGCGTTTTGCAACTGATCAGGACAATGGGAAAATTCTCATTAAAAAAAGTATTTATGCCAAAGATCAAAGACCTATTATGGAAGATTGTGCGTGTTACACATGCAAAAACTACACGCGTTCTTATTTACATTTTTTATTTAAACAGCAAGCGCTCGCTTATAGTAATCTTGCATGTATTCACAATATTCATGTCATGCAGGAAGTTTGTTATCGTATGAGGCAGTTAATTCTGGCTAATGACACTGCTCGGTAAAACAAGTAGGATTGTAGGGTCAGACCTATAAATTGAGATAACGGATTATCCTCATGACAATTGCAGAACTACAACCTGATTTAGAAATTTTTGCGCGTATCGTCATTGCCTTTTTTTTGGGGGCCTTGATCGGTTGGGAACGAGAACGCCACGGCATTTCTGCAGGGATTCGTACTTACGGTGCCATTTCTCTAGGCGCTTGTGTTTTCGGAATATTGTCCATCAGCATCGTCGGTGCTGACCCATCACGAATTGCCGCCCAAGTTGTCACGGGTGTCGGATTTTTAGGGGGTGGTGTTATTTTCCGGCAAGGTGATTATGTCAGTGGTTTAACGACTGCTGCGACGTTATGGGCAACCGCGTCAATTGGTCTGGCTGTTTCGTTTGGGTTGTATTTAACGAGTATTTTGACGTCTATTTTGATGTATCTACTGCTATATTTGCCGCGTCTTCCCTGGTGGCGTAAGGTGACAGGAAAGTGACAGGAGAGTGACAGTTTCTGTCACTCTCCTGTCATCCTGAACGAAGTGAAGGATCTCCCGATATATATGAGGAGATCCTTCGAGCAAAAAGCGCTCTCAGGATGACAACAACAGAAAATTTATTTCTTCAACAACGCCTGCAATTCCCCACTTTCAAACATTTCACCCATAATATCGCTACCGCCAACAAATTCGCCATTCACATACAACTGCGGAATCGTCGGCCAATTCGAAAATTCTTTTATCGCTTGGCGAATTTCAGGATCTTCCAATACATTTACCGCGGCAAATTTTTCCACGCCGCAGGCTTTTAAAATACTAACTGCACGTGATGAAAAACCACATTGGGGAAATTGTGCGGTTCCTTTCATATAAATAATCACGGGATTTTCTGCAATTTGTTTTTTAATTACTTCATTCATCGACATTTTTATTTCCTCTACAACATACCTAATTGTAATTTTGCTACATCTGACATCATGCTACGATCCCAGGGTGGATCAAATACTAAATCCACTTTGACATCCGTCACTTCTTTTATCAGACGAATTTTTTGTTCCACTTCAGATACCAGCACGGGTCCCATTCCACAACCGGGAGCCGTCAATGTCATTTTGATTTCAACACTGGCACCATCCACCTTGCATTCATACACTAAACCAAGATCGACAATATTCACCGGAATTTCTGGATCAAAACACGTTTTCATCAATTCCCAAACTTTGTCTTCAATTGATCCTTCCATGTCATTGATATTCGGCTCATCCATAATAATCATGCCGAGCGCATCACCATCTTTTCCCGCAACACGCGCAAGATTGCCGTTAACATACACGGTGTATGCATTACCTAATGCTTGCGTGATATAAACCAATGAGCCTTTTTGCAAAGTCACTTTGACGCCGGTCGGAATCAACATTGCTTCACAATCACGTTGTACTTCAATCGTATCTTGTTTAAACATAGGTTACTCTATCGTAAAACTTTCACCGCAACCGCAGCGATTTTTTTCATTGGGGTTAATAAAGACCAAACGTTTTTGTTTCAAGCCGGTCATGTTGTCTGCCACATAATCAATAATCACACCCGTGATAAAACTCACACACTCAGGATCAATATAAACATTCAAATCATCTTGAGCGATAAAATGAATGTCTTTCTCTTTGATTTCTTCGATCAAATCCGGCACGTAAGCATAACCCGAACAACCGGTTTTTTTAATCGATAAACGAAATCCAACTGCCGTTGTTTGTTTGCTTAACATCAATTTGATATGCGCAGCGGCTGCATCTGTCAACGTCACAATCGTCATACTGATTCCTCCGTCGTCACCGGTTTTTCATCATTGCCTAATGCGGCTTTCAAGGTATGCCAAGCGAGAGTTGCACACTTCACTCGCACTGGAAATTCACGCACGCCACCTAACACTTTTAGTTTTCCTAATTTTTGCGTTGCATCTTCCGACAAATCGCCTTCTGTCACTAACAGATGAAACATCGAAAAAATATCATTTATTTCTTGCAGCGTTTTTCCACACAATACTTCCGACATGAGAGAAGCAGAAGCCATTGAAATCGCACAACCCGAACCCTCAAACTGAATTTTTTCAACGAGTCCATTTTGTTCTTTCACATGCAAAAGAATTTTGTCACCACATAATGGATTAAATCCTTCCTTGTGATGATTGGCATCAGAAAGCGCGCCAAAATTTCTGGGATGACGCCCATGATCAATAATGGTCTCTTGATAAAGTTCGCGTAATTCCGCTGACATTATGTAAATAACCTCTTAACTGAGAGAAGACCTTCAACTAATGCATCCACATCTTCTCGTGTATTATAAATGCCAAAGGATGCTCTAACGCATGCTGGAACACGAAAACGTTCCATCAACGGCATCGCACAATGATGTCCAGCGCGAACAGCAATACCTTCATGATCAAGGATGGTGCCAATGTCATGTGGATGAATGTCATTTAATACAAATGCAATCACACCCACTTTATTTTTTGCCGTACCGATCAAGCGTAGCTCTGGAATAGTTGCTAATTTTTCGTTGGCATACGCTAATAAATCTTGTTCATGCTCTGAAATATTCTGCATGCCAATTTTTTCAAGATAACGTAACGCTTCTGCAAAACCAATAATATCCGCAATATTGGGCGTGCCCGCTTCAAATTTATAAGGCAACGGTTTGAAAGTCGATTTTTCAAAACTCACCGTTTCAATCATATCACCCCCACCTTGGTAAGGTGGCATGCTTTCTAAAATAGCTGTTTTCCCATATAAAACACCAACACCGGTTGGACCATACGCTTTATGCGAGGAAAATGCATAAAAATCACAATCTAAATCTTTCACATCTACCGGCAAATGCGGTAATGCTTGCGCGCCATCGACGAGCAGTGGCACTTGATGCGCATGCGCAATTTCAGTCATTTTTTTTATCGGATTAATGGTGCCTAATACATTTGATGCATGTGCAACAGCAACTATTTTTGTGCGCGGTGAAAATAATTTTTCATAAGCAGCAAGATCTAACTCACCGTTATCCAACACTGGAATCACTTTTAAAATAGTTCCACATTGTTCTGACAACAATTGCCACGGCACAATATTCGAATGATGTTCCATTGCACTAATGATAATTTCATCACCCGCTTGGAACCGTGAGCGCCCATAACTTTGCGCAACTAAATTAATAGCTTCTGTCGTCCCGCGCGTAAAAATCACTTCATGCGCATGCGTTGCATGAATAAATTTTTGAATTGTCACACGCGCTTCCTCATAAAAACGGGTTGCGCGTACGCTTAATTCATACACGCCGCGATGTATATTCGCGTGATTATTCTGATAATAGTGCACCAACGCATCAATCACACATTGTGGTTTTTGACTGCTCGCAGCGCTGTCTAAAAACACCAATGGTTTGCCGTGAATGCGTTGCTCCAAAATCGGGAAATCTTTCTTATAATTCCACGTCATGTTTTTTCATCCGTTTATGCAAATAGTCTCTGAGAGTTGCATCTTCAACTTTATTATAAATTTCTTCGAGAAAAGCACGCGTCAAAATCCGATGTGCATCATTCTCAGGAATACCACGCGAACGTAAATAAAATAAAGATTCCTGATCCAGTTGCCCTATCGTTGCACCATGCGTACATTTCACATCATCCGCATAAATTTCCAATTCCGGCTTGGAATTCACTTCCGCATCGTTCGATAATAAAATATTGTGATTGGCTTGATGCGCATTAATTTGTTGTGCATCTTTATGCACGTAAACTTTTCCGTTAAATACCGCGCGCGATTTTTTATTTAAAAGTCCTTTATACAACATCGAGCTCGTACCATGCGCCGCCAAATGATCAACATGCACATGATGATCGATATGTTGTTGATCGTGATTTAATTCATATAAACCATGCAAATAACTTTCCGCGCCTTTGGCATATTGCCAAATACTTAAATCTTCTCGTGCAAGATTAGCGCCATGCGAAAAGCAATAGGTTTGCACGCGACTATCTTGTTGTTGCTGAATAAAAATATTTGCCACATGCGTCGCGGTCGCTTCTTCATTTTGCAATTTGTAATAATTTATTTTAGCACCTTGTTCCGCATGAATGTCTGTCACGACATTCGTAAAATAGTGTTCCGCTTTATCACCCTGATGATCTTCAATCACCGTCACTTGACTATTTGCTTTTGCAATAATGAGATTGCGCGGATTCGTCATGTGATCGTTTTGTTGCGTATTAACAAACAGTAAATAGACTGGTTTGGTTATGGTGACATTTTCTGGAATTTCTAACAGAATTCCATCTGTCATCATCGCAGCATTTAATTGCGCGAATGGAAAACGTTTTCCATCGATGTCACGAGTCAAATAAGATTTAAGTTCATGCGCATGCGTTTTCAATCTCTGGCTTAACGCACACAAAATAATTTCTTTCGGTAACGTTGCTGTCTGCGACAACGTTTCAACAAAATGGCCATTGATGAAAACGAGTATGACATCGGTCATTGCTTTGATGTCTGCCATTTTTTTCGCATTCGGCAACCAGTCATTTACGACGCCCGCGTGCGTCGCTAATTTTTTTATTTCGGTATATTTCCACGCTTCTTCTTTTCGGGTTGGCAATCCGCGCTGTTGAAATTGTTTGAATTGTTGCGCGCGAAAATCACATAACCATTTTGTATCAGAAAAATGGCTGTTTTTCTCCATCAAGTCTGAGACATCATTCATGCGCTTGCCTCTTTTTCTAACCAGCCATAGCCTTTTTCTTCAATTTCGAGCGCCAACTCTTTACCGCCCGATTTGATAATTCTGCCGTGCACCATGACATGCACGACATCGGGAACAATATAATTTAATAAACGTTGATAGTGCGTCACGACAATAAAACTACGTTCCTTATTTCGTAAACTATTCACACCTTTCGCAACAGCTTGCAATGCATCGACATCCAAACCCGAGTCGGTTTCATCTAGAATGGCAAGGCGCGGTTCCAGCATCAGCATTTGCAAAACTTCATTACGTTTTTTTTCACCGCCAGAAAAACCTTCGTTAACTGCACGATGCAAGAATTTTTCATTCATGCCAACTTCTTGCATTTTTGTTTTTACTAACGTTAAAAAATCCATTGCGTCTAATGGAGGCAAGTTGCGTTGTTTACGAATGCTGTTAACTGCCGCTTTCAGAAAATACATGTTATTCACGCCTGGAATTTCAACGGGATATTGAAATGCCAGGAACAATCCGGCCGCCGCGCGTTGTTCTGGTTCTAGCGAAAATAAATCGGCATTCTCGAATGTCGCTGTGCCTTCATTGACTTGATATTCTTCGCGTCCTGCTAAAATATTCGCGAACGTACTTTTGCCTGAACCATTCGGTCCCATGATGGCATGCACTTCACCGGGTGCTACCGTTAAATTGACGCCGCGGAGAATTTGTTTCGTTTGTTCTTTTTCATCCTGAATGGATGCGTGTAAATTTTTAATTATCAGCATATTTCACCTTTATTATCCCACACTGCCTTCAAGACTCACTTCCAATAATTTTTGCGCTTCAACCGCAAATTCCATCGGCAATTCATTAAATACTTTTTTACAAAACCCATTCACAATCATCGACACAGCATCTTCTTCACGTAATCCGCGTTGCCGGCAATAAAATAATTGATCGTCACCAATTTTGGATGTGCATGCTTCATGCTCGATTTGTGCCGTGCTATTTTTTGCTTCGATGTAAGGAAATGTATGCGCGCCGCACGTATCGCCCAACAACAAGGAATCACACTGCGTATAATTTCGCGCGTTCGTTGCAGTCGGCAACACACGCACTAAACCACGATAGGTATTTTGGCCAAAGCCCGCGGCAATTCCTTTGGAAATAATTGTGCTGCGCGTATTTTTTCCGATGTGAATCATCTTGGTGCCCGTATCCGCTTGCTGACGATGATTGGTTAATGCAACCGAATAAAATTCGCCGACCGAATAATCGCCTTGCAAAATAACACTTGGATATTTCCAGGTAATTGCTGAACCGGTTTCGATTTGCGTCCAGGAAATTTTGGATTTCACACCACGACACGCGCCGCGTTTCGTCACAAAATTATAAATTCCGCCACGACCTTCTTCATCGCCCGGATACCAATTTTGTACGGTCGAATATTTTATTTCGGCATTATCCAGCGCGATCAACTCAACGACCGCTGCGTGCAATTGATTTTCATCACGCATCGGTGCAGTGCAACCTTCCAGATAACTCACGTGACTGCCTTCTTCCGCAATAATCAAAGTCCGTTCGAATTGTCCGGTGTTTGCCGCATTAATTCGAAAATACGTTGATAATTCCATGGGACAACGCACGCCTTTTGGCACATACACAAATGAGCCATCACTAAAAACAGCGGAATTCAGTGTCGCGAAAAAATTATCGCGATAAGGAACAACGGTCCCTAAATATTTTTCAATTAACTCAGGATGTTTTTGCACTGCTTCCGAAAAAGAACAAAATATCACGCCCGCTTCTGCCAGTTTTGATTTAAATGTCGTTGCAACTGAAACACTATCAAATACCGCATCCACCGCAACGCCCGCTAAACGACCTTGTTCGTGCAATGGAATGCCGAGTTTTTGATAGGTTTCTAATAATTTGGGATCGACCTCATCTAAACTTTTCGGGCCATCTTTTTTGGGCTTAGGCGCTGAATAATAAATAATTTTTTGATAATCAATTTCTGGGTAATGTACATGCGCCCAATGCGGTGGCGTCATTGTCAGCCAATGCCGATAGGCGCGTAATCGCCATTCCAGCATGAACTCGGGTTCGTTTTTTAACGCAGAAATTTTTCGAATCGTCTCTTCAGACAATCCAGGGGCAAAGGTATCCGACTCAATCGCGGTGACAAAACCGTATTGATAATTTTTATTAACTACTTCTTTTATATACTTATTTGCCATGGCCTGATATGGCCTCCGATAGTATTTCCAAAAGGCCGCATATAGTACCGTATTTGAACTAATTATAGCAATTAAACTTCATGGTCCTCAGACTCTGTCATTCCCGCGAAAACCATGTCATTCCCGCGAAGGCGGGAATCCATTTGGAATGGTAGTAACGGATAAATA
>CAZAXX010000012.1:17382-39718 GCA_964489265.1 uncultured Coxiellaceae bacterium | reverse complement strand
TGCTAAATTGATTGTGATGCGGCGCGAAGGAAATTCAAAACAGGTATTCAATAATGCACTGCGCACACGATCTTTACTTTCTTTCACCGCTGTTTCAGGCAATCCAACAATATTTAAGCCTGGTATACCACGCGAAAGATGCACCTCGACCGTCACCAAAGGCGCGGTAATGCCTGAGCTTGCACGACTATACACAATCGCTAAAGTCATGTGGGTGATTCCTTGATTGTAAAAAATAAAAAAATGGCAGAGGTGAACGGGTGTGTTACAGAAAAATTGGCGGGAATTCATTATGTACCAACTTTCAAAAAATAAAAAGCCAATCTATTAAAATATTTTATTTGCAAAAATATAAAACCACTAGCATGCTAATCACTCAAGTATGTGCAAGGAAGCATTACGATGAGAAACATTGCAAAATCAGTTGCAACTGAGCTTTTACAAAAAGCAGGCATCACAATTAACGGCAATAATCCCGGTGATATCAAAATTTATAATGATCAATTTTACCAGCGCGTTTTAACTGAAGCATCGCTAGGCCTGGGTGAATCGTACATGGATTCCTGGTGGGATTGTAACGAACTTGATATTTTTTTCGAAAAACTCATGAGTGCGAGCACGGAAGAAAAAATCAAAAAAAATAAACGGATGCTTTTTAAATTATTATTCACGCGCATCATCAATTTTCAAACAAAAAAACGCGCGTTTGAAGTTGGCCAAACACATTATGATCTAGGCAACGATCTTTTCGAATGCATGCTCGATAGCAAAATGAATTACACCTGTGGTTACTGGAAAAATGCAACTACGCTAGAAGAAGCACAACGCGCGAAACTGGATTTGGTCTGCAGAAAACTTTACTTAAAACCGGGCATGCGCATGCTGGATATCGGTTGCGGTTGGGGTGGGCTCGCAAAATTTGCAGCTGAAAATTATGGTGTGCATGTTGTCTGAATTACGCTTTCAAAACAACAACATGATTACGGGAATGAAAATTGCCGAGGTCTACCGGTCGAAATTCGTTTTCAGGATTATCGTGACCTCAACGAAAAATTTGATTGCATTGCATCACTTGGCATGTTTGAGCATGTGGGCCATTTAAATTATCGCACTTACATGCAGACAGTGCAGCATTGTCTGAATGATGATGGGCTTTTTTTATTGCATACCATTGGCTCCAATATTTCTGTGAGCAAAGCCGATGACTGGATCACCAAATATATTTTCCCAAATGGCATGCTGCCTTCTGTTGCGCAAATTGGCAAGGCTTCCGAAAAATTGTTTATCATGGAAGATTGGCATAATTTTGGGTCGTATTATGATAAAACGCTGATGGCATGGCATGATAATTTCAAAAAAAATTGGGGTCGCTTGAAAGAAAAATACGATGAGCAGTTTTATCGAATGTGGACTTATTATTTATTATTAAGCGCAGGCGGTTTTCGCGCGCGGGATATGCAGCTTTGGCAAATTGTTTTTTCTAAAAAAGGTATTCTTGGTGGGTATGAGGCTCAGCGTTAATGCGGCTTTGTCATCCTGAACGAAGTGAAGGATCTCCATATATAAGGAGATCCTTCGCTGCGCTCAGGATGACAAATAGTTAGTGAGAGTATCTTGGCGCTGGAGTCTTTACCGTTTCTATCGATTCTCTATTCAATGCAGTATGATGAAACTTTGAAACAGGAGAAGAAGCCACCGAGGCAGGACAACTTGAATACTTAGGATGAACATAACACCCATCCAATCCATTTAAATACATCATTTCGGCCTTCATCATCGGCAGATCAAAATTGTTCTTTAAGAGACTTTGTTCCGTCTCTAAAAGTGTTGCGAACCAGCTTACATATAAGGGATCTATCATTCGATCAAACTCAAGCTTCACAGCTGCTGGCTGACATTCTTTTTCTTCCCTGGGCTTAGAACAAAATGCATCAACTTTTTCTTTTGTCAGGCCAGTAAAATTATCAATTAAATACTCAATTAAATTGAACATGGATTTAGCTTCTTCATTTTGCCCTATTGATTGACCAACTGACTGATCCATTATATCTAAGATACAATCAAATAAAGTATTGAAACGAGCCCTGATAAATTGACTCATTTCACACCCAGCTTCTCCTTCCATTCTTGATATCCCTCTTTCTACAATATCTTCCACCGTTTCAGTGGATGCATGATTTTCTAAAAGCTCATATAAAGAAACGCGCAACTCTTTAAACTTTTTTATTTTTTGTTCATTCGCCGCCACTTTTTCACGAATCATCATTTCTTTTTGGCTAAGAATAAACAAAGTTAGTTTAAACAAAGACGCAACGACTTCTTTTCCCTGCTTTTGCATTTCCTGTAATTCAGCATGCACTATTTTTGCGAAATGTTTTGCTTTGTCATCTGCGATGTTACCTTCCAATATTGCCATTATTTCTTTATAAACACTTATTACTCTTGTATTCATATTCTTCCCCTAAGCCTGAGAGAAATCATGCGGTACCGCACGAAGCTCATCCGGCGTACCTACGTTATGCCAAATTCCGCGATAATATTCACCCGTCACCGCCAAATCAGCAAGCGCGTTTTTAATTAAATCACCCAAACGAAAACGACCAGGCTGACAGTTTGCAAATAATTCTCTGCGATATATTCCGATATTTGCGAACGTATATTGATTTTGCGTCGAAGAAGAAATGATTCCTTCATGCAAATTAAAATCACCACGCGGATGAAAACTTGGATTATCCACTAAAACCAAATGCGCAAGTTGTTTTGGTTCTTTCGGTAAATTTTGCAAAGGATAATCCGTGATAACATCACAACTTAACACAACAAAAGGATCATCGCCCAACAACGGCAATGCTTGAAAAACCCCGCCGCCCGTTTCTAGCGCTTCCTCTTCTTCAGAATAAAGAAAAGTTGCGCCATAACGTGAGCCATCACCCAACGCGGATTTAATTTGTTCGCGTTGATAACACACATTGATCACAATTTCTCGAATTCCCATTTTTAATAATGAAAAAATAGAATATTCAATTAAATAATGTCCCGCTGCTTTTAAAAGTGGCTTGGGTGTATTCGCTGTTAACGCACCCATGCGTTGTCCACGACCCGCTGCTAAAATCATTCCACGCATTTTTCAACAACCTCATTTTTTAAAAAATGATGTAACGCATGACATTCGGGATAATGTTGGCTGACCGTTAAAACATAATTTAAAGTACGCGGAATATGTTGCAAATAACCCGCATTGTTATCACGGCGATATTTACGCGAAAAAGTGAGTATCGCTTTCAAATGTCTCTGGATTCCCATTAAGTCAAACCAGCGTTTAAATTCACTGAAACTCACATTTGGTAACGCCAACTTTTCCCAGTAATATTTTACTAATTCAACTACCAATGCATCCGGCCAAGCGATGTAACAATCGCGCAACAGTGAAACCAGGTCATACGTGACAGGCCCAATAAACGCATCTTGAAAATCTAAAATACCGACGGCCTGATTTGGCAAGACCATTAAATTTGCCGAATGATAATCACGATGCATGAAAACATAAGGTTGATTCGCTGCGCTGTCTGCTAAAAAAGTAAAACAGTCAGCCAACATGTGCGATGTGTCGTCAGGAATTATTAATTCCAAATGTTTCGTGAGAAACCATTCTTTCGATAACATTAATTCATTACGCATGAATTCTGCAGTGAAAGGTTTGAGTTCCGCATAACGACATTGTTGCATCACAAACAATGCATCCAAGGCTCGCGTATAAAGTTCTTTGGCATTTTGCGTTGTTAATTCTTTGAGATATAAATGATTGCCAAAATCTGTCAGCAATAAAAACCCTTCGGAAAAATCACTCGCGATAATTTCTGGGGCAGATAATCCAGCGTGACGTAATGTATTTGCAATTGCGACGAACGGAACGCAACTTGGTTTTTCAACTGCGGCATTCATGGCAATGTAAGAATAATCAGAACCGCGCACACGGAAATACTGTCGAAAGCTCGCATCGCCCGGCAAAGCTTCTAGCTGAAAATCGGTTAACCCGCAGTGGGTAGTCAACCAGGTTGTAAGTAAGTGATTTGATTGCATAGGGCGTTATTCTACTAAACTGATTACGGCATGTCATGTTGTACATAACAGTCCATTGATTAAACTAGAAAATATAGCATTGCACACTGAAAAAGCTGATGGTTGTATAATATAGGGATATCCCTTTGAAAAATGAGTAGCACATGAAATCTCGCGATGAAGAAAGAATCCGGCTAGAAGAAAGTCTCAATGCAACTCTGCGCGACAAGTTTAACAGCTACATTGATCAAGTGATGACTTTCGACTTTATGACAACAAAGGCATCTCAGGAAAAATTAGGTACTTTAGCCGACCAAATTTTTCAAGGCAACTTTAAACCAGCTCAAATAAAAACGCTAAACCAATTGAGAAAACATTACCTAGACGGTTTAATCGAAGCAGCAGATAATTCTAAAATAGCAGCGACTGAATCCCAAACTAACTTTGACAAAGCAAGAAACTATAATGATGCGATCGATCTATATAAGAGGGCTTTATTACTTGATTCATCCAATGCGCTCGCGCGAATGGGCGTGCAGACTGCAATAGACGGCTTAGTCAACATGGCAGCTCATTCTAGTCAACTTGCAGCTCAATCCCAAAATACCTTAGACAAAGAAAGAAACTACCGAGAAGCGATCAATCTATATACGGCAGTTTTATTACTTGATCGATCTAATATGGCTGCGATAGAGGGCGCACAGTCAGTGGGCACGCAGTTAACGCATTTATCTTTGAACGAAGAAAAAAAGGAAACCGAAGCTCCTCGTCTTCCACAGAGAAGTGGCAGCAAGCAAGAAGTTAACACTGCTGATAGACGCGAACAGATCATTGAGTTACTTACAATGATAGAAAAAGATGTGTCAAAAGAGAAAGGGAATGGGAAATTCGAAGGAGCAATGGCAACTATTGAAAAAATCATTCTGAATGTCAAAAATTACAAATCTCTACAATTTAAAGAACACGCTCTGGAAGATATACAGACCCTGGCCAAAAAAGCATTGGATTCCATCGGAAACAAACAATCTGGTTTTTTTAAAAAAGGTGATCCAGACGCAGTAACTCACCGAGCCTTCTTTGAAAAATTTCAAGCGGGTGGTGTCTATTCAAGCATTCCTCTCCCTGAGCAGCCCAAACCTGACAGCGGATCAACGCACGGCAACCGCTGATAAGTACGCCTTAAAACACAAAACCCTAAAACTAAAGTCAGCTTCACTTTGACGTCACCCTGATAATGCATATAATTGCATTCTTTGTGTGGCGATTATTAAGGGAACCCTCCGCGAGATGTCTAGTTATAAAATCATCATTCTGTCAGCGCTAGCCGCGGTTCTCTGTTTATTTCCATTGGAATTAATGGCGGACGTAGACACTGAATGCACTGTCCCAAGCAAAAATACGTTGCAAACCCACAGCCTTGCTGAAGCCACTATTGCAAAAGAACTGGGCTGGATTCCCTGCGATGAAAATCGTTGCGGTGGTTATTACCTTGAATCAGCTTTTACTTCTTCAAAAGAACTTAAGAGCAAAGATCAAATCAAAGTGACTGCGAATCAAATGCTGTTCGCGCAGCATGGAACATCGATTGGCCAGGGCCAAGTGACGATTGATCGTTTTGGACAACAGATTAATGCGAATAAAGCCTATCTTTATCGTGACCCTGTCACCGGCAAATTAAGCGCCATCGATCTCATCGATAATGTGACATTGCGTGAACCAAACAGCATGGTGATTGCAAAAACCGGGCATTTCGATATCAAAACGAAAGGCAAATCGCTCTATGACATTCTGTATCGGACAACCATTTATAGTAATACGCAAGAACAAAAAAAATTGGAACCCACCCCAGCAGCCATCCAGAAAAAACGTAAAATCACGCATTTAAGCGCCTGGGGCAAAGCGGCTGAGTTCAACCAGGTAGAAACACAAGTCTATGAGTTTCAGCAAGCGAGTTACAGCACTTGCCCGCCCGTTTCAAACACGTGGCAAGTCAGAGCAAGCAGCATCAATTTAAATAAAAATACCGGACGCGGTGTCGCACGGCATGCGCGTTTGTACGTGAAAGGTATTCCGGTTTTTTATACGCCTTATCTTAACTTTCCAATTGATGCACGCCGTCAAACCGGATTTTTGTCACCGACCATGGGCACGTCCAGCAAAACCGGTGCTTACCTTAGAACACCGTTTTATTGGAATTTAGCGCCGAATTATGACACTACGTTGACGCCCGCTTATTTATCAAAACGCGGAATCGAAGTGACCGATTTGTATCGTTATTTAACGCCAACCAGCGAAGGTCATTTCAATGTTTCTATATTGCCAAATGATCGCGCCTTCGAAGATCAAAAAGAAGCTTATTTCGCTCAATATAAAAATTCACCGAGCACTTATGTGCAAGCTGACTTACGTCGTTTGGAAAATGCGAGTGATACGCGTAAATCATTTTATTGGCTAGACAATTCCCGGTTCAACAAAAATTGGTCGGCAAACGTTAATTATAGCTATGTCAGCGACGATTATTATTTAACTGACTTGAACAACAATTTAAATGAAGTTACGCAAAATCAATTATTACAGCAGGGGCAAGTCTATTTCCAAAGCCAGTACTGGAAAGTGTTGGGCAATGTACAGGGCTATCAAACACTCCATCCCGTCGATCAAAATGTCGTGCAAAATCAATATACCCGATTGCCGCAAGTAGTTATTCAAGGAGACTATCCAAACGCGCCTGGCAATTTTAATTATTTCATCATGAATGATTTGACGCATTTTGATATTAGCGATACGCCAGGCAGCAGCGTTATTCCACCCACCGGAAATCGCTTGCACACGCAACCTGGAATTTCCTGGTCATTTAATCGGCCTTATTTTTATTTTACGCCACGCTTGCAATTTGCTTTGACGAAATATAACTTGAGCCACATCACGATGGATAATCCGACCGGGCCGAGTCGAGCATTGCCAATTTTTGATATTAATTCGGGGCTTTATTTCGATCGCAATGTTCATTTTTTTACTGAGAATTATCGCCAGACATTAGAACCGCAGATTTATTACACGTATGTGCCGTACAAAAATCAGGATGAAATTCCTGTTTTTGATACCACGCTCAATACGCTCACTTATGATGAATTGTTTATGTATAACCGCTTTAGTGGCTTGGATCGTATTGGCGATGCGAACCAGATCAGCTATGGGGTGACGACACGGTTTATCGATAATCAATCGGGTTTTGAAAAATTACGCGCTGGAATAGGTCAAATTTTTTATTTTGAAAATCGTCGTGTGACGCTCTGCACCCCCACCTCCGTCGCTCTGACGATGATTCCGTGCGTGGATACGCCCAATAATCCAGAGAATACTTTCAATAAATCGCCTGTCTCTGGCATGCTGACTTATAATATTAATCCTCGTTGGAACTTAACCGGTAACAGCATTTGGGATGTCCAAAAAAATAATTTTGTCAATCAAACCGTGGCGTTACACTATCAGCCGGACACTCGAAAAATAATAAATATCGGTTATAGCTATGTGCGCAATGGCGACGCCCAGATAGACGACGTGCCAGGCAGCCCTGCCACCAACCTGTCACAAACCGATTTTTCCTTTGCATGGCCGATTAGCCGCGACTGGAGCACGGTCGGACGCTGGACGCAAAACTGGAATCATCACCGTTTCCAGAATCTACTATATGGTTTACAATATGACAGCTGCTGTTGGGCTGTGCGGTTCATTACCGGTCGGGCTTTTACAAATTTAAACCCTAATAACACCTACCAATACAACACCCAATTTTTTGTCGAATTCGCTTTGAAAGGATTAGGCAATTTTAGTAACTCTGACCCCAGTCAGTTACTGAGCGGCAGTATTTCAGGTTATCAAACAAACTTTGGGCAGGATTATTAAATGATTAAGCAACTTCGACTTGGATCCATTATCTTCTGTGCCATGTTATTCTGTGGCCAAACTGTTTTCGCAAAATCGCATGGACAATCGCTCGATAGCATTATCGCTATCGTCAATGATACGGTCATCACACAAAGTGATTTGGACAAAACTATTGCCGGAATTAAAAGTCAATTGATGGCAACCAATGCGCCCATCCCTGCTCAGGATGTTTTACGCAAACAAGTTTTAGAGCAAATCATTAATCGCAAATTGCAATTACAAGCAGCCGAGCAAGCCGGCGTGCGCATCAAAGATGAGCAAATGGATAAAGCAATCAGCAATATTGCTGCAGGAAATAAAATGTCGGTTGCCGATCTTTATCAACGTGTCGTCGCGCAAGGCATGACAAAAGAAGATTATCGTAAAGAAATTCGCGAAGAAATGACGTTACAACAAATCGCACAACAAGAAGCAGGCGCAAAAATTTCTATTACGCCAGAAGAAGTAAAAAGTTTTTTACGCGCCAAGTCTTGGCAAAAAGATTCGAGTGCTCCTGCTGTGAAAGAATATCGCATCGAAGATTTAATCGTGTTATTGCCTGAAACAGCGAGCGCGGATCAAATCGCTGCTGCAAAAAAACAAGCTGACGATTTAGTGACGAAAGCGCAGCAAGGTACGAGTTATTCTGCTATTGCCTCTGCTGAAGCCGCTAACAAATCCGTTGAAGAATCGGATCTTGGCTGGCGCAAATTATCCGAAATTCCTTCTGCATTCGCGACGAAAGTTGATGCAATGAAAAAAGGCAACATTATTGGTCCTATTCAAACAGCGAATGGTTTTCACATTATCCATTTAGTTGACAAGCGAGAATCCACTGCGAGTGCCGCAAATAACGCTGGCGCTCCAACAGAATCTGAAGCGCAACAAATGCTTTACCAGCGCAAAATGGATGCGGCCGTTAAAAAATGGGTTGCGCGATTGCGTAACCAAGCTGTTATTAACATGCACCCAGACGCATAATGAGCGAACGCTAAATGCCAAAAAGAATTTTGATCACACCGGGCGAACCTGCTGGGGTTGGCCCGGACATTACCATTCAAATCGCGCAGCAACACTTCGATGCTGAATTGGTTGTGGTTGCTGATCCTGATTTATTAAAAGCGCGCGCAGAGCAACTCAAGTTACCGTTAACGCTTTTATCGTTTGATGAAAATAAAAAACCTGAAATCAATCCGCCAGGCACACTAAAAATTATTCCTGTTGCACTTGGCGTTCCCTGCAAAGCAGGACAATTAAATCGCGACAATGCAAACTATGTTATCCAATGTTTGACGCTGGCGGCGGATTATTGTCAGCAGCAGATTGCTGATGCAATCGTCACAGGTCCTGTGCACAAAGGCATTATTAATGATGCAAATATTTCTTTTCGAGGTCATACCGAATTTTTTGCGGAACGTTGTGGCGTCAAACAACCGATCATGTTGTTTGTCACGCCTGAAACCAATGTTGCTTTACTCACGACACATTTGGCATTAGCGGATGTGCCGCGCGCGATTACCTCAGAAAAAATAAAATCTGTTCTACGCATTTTACACATTGAATTATGCAGCAAATTCAGGTTAACTAATCCAAGGATTTTAGTTTGTGGTTTAAATCCACATGCCGGCGAGAAAGGTCATTTAGGCCGCGAAGAAATCGACATTATCGAACCTGCCTTAAACGAATTGCGCTCAGAAAAACTCAATGCCGAAAAACTCAATATAATTGGCCCACTTTCTGCAGATACTATTTTTACTGAGAAATATCTCGCAGAAGCAGATGCAATACTCGCGATGTATCATGATCAGGCGTTGCCCGTTGTCAAATACATGGGTTTTGGTCATGCGGTGAATGTCACATTGGGTTTACCTTTTATTCGTACGTCAGTTGATCATGGGACAGCGCTTGATGTTGCGGGCACTGATAAAGTGGATGCTGGAAGTTTGGTTGCCGCATTGCAATTAGCAATTCAGTTAGCGGTCACGCGGGATTTGTCATCCTGAACGAAGTGAAGGATCTCCCTGTTATAGCAAAATGACAAAAACCCATCAAAACGGGGATGAAAATGATGTTTGTAGGAGAACCTTAATAATGAAAAAAAAATTTTTACTGGGAGTCGTTGCACTCAGCATGAGTTTTAATGCATATGCCAGCACCGATTTAATCACCGTATTTCGTCAAGCATTATGCAGTGATCCTATTTATTTAGAAGCGATTTCTCAACGCATCTCAACACGCGAAGGTGTTCCAATTAATGTCGCGGGATTATTGCCTAATCTCTCACTGACAGGTGCGGCACCAACGGTCACGCGAATTGTTTCATCAGGGCCCGCGGCAAACAACGTGCACGGCAGTCAGCGTGGTTACAACATGACGCTCAATTTAACGCAAACTGTTTTTGACTTTGGCAAATTTGCCGGTGTTGCTAGCGCGAGAGAATTGGCAAGAGGCGCGGATGCCACACTGACTGCAGCAACCCAAAATTTAATGATTCGTGTCGCGAATGCGTATTTTACTATTTTAAAAGATCAGGATAATTTAATTTATATCAAATCCACTCGCACAACTTACGCAAAACAATTAGAGCAAGCCAATCAGCAATACCGGGTTGGTTTAAAAACATTAACCGATGTTTACACGGCGCGCGCTTCTTATGAAACATCCGTTGCAAATTACATCGCTGCAGAAACCACGCTTGAAAATGATCGTGAAAATTTACGTGCGATCACGGGTGTGCTTTATCCTTCGTTGTCACGTTTGCGTGATGATTTCCCGTTGATTAGACCTTTTCCGTCTAACATAGATGAATGGGTTACGACAGCTGGCAGACAAAATTGGGCAGTGAAAGCGTCCCAATATCAAGCCGCTTCTTACAAAGATATTATCAAGCAACAATTTGCTGGGCATTTACCGACACTTAACTTGCAAGGCTCATATGAAGATGATTATTTCCGCGCATCGGGCCGAGACCAATTTTTTTCGCGCGGCTCAAGTCAAATACATACGACAACGGCTGGTCTTAACATAAATATTCCGTTAGTTGCAGGTGGACTCGTAGTAGCTGAAACAGAGCAAGCGAAAGCGAACTATCAAGTTGCGCTGCAACAACTCGAATTTCAATTACGCAGCACGTTGAATCAAACTCGGCAAAGTTATTTGAACGTGGTCGCTGGCATCAGTAAAGTTGCTGCGGACAAGCAATCTATCAAATCAAATATTAGTTCGTACAATGGAATGGAAGCGGGTTATCGCGTTGGTACAGAAATTCTGGTGAATGTGCTTAACCAACAAGAAAATGTTTTTCAGGCACAACAACAATATGCGGCAGATCGATATGCTTACATCAATAATTTGCTTTCGCTGAAGCAAGCGGCTGGGACATTGAGCATTGCGGATCTTGAGGCGTTGAATTGTTGGCTTGAAAAAAACTTGTCGTCCTGAAATTATTTTCGTTCTGAAATTATTTTCGTCCTGAAATTATTGTCATTCCCGCCCCATATTGTCATTCCCGCAAAGGCGGGAATCTATCTTAATGGATTCCCGCCTTCGCGGGAATGACAACAGAGGTCGGGAATGACAGCAGAGGTCGGGAATGACAGCAGAGGTCGGGAATGACAACAGGGTTCACGTACTTTACTACTTTTTTTCTTCACCAGCTTGACTAGTCAATTGCTTATATTTTTCTAATAACTGTTCTTTAGTTTCAACATAAAGCGGATCCAACGGAATACAATCAACAGGACAAACCGCCACACATTGTGGTTCTGCAAAATGCCCGACACATTCCGTGCATTTTTTCGGGTCAATTTCAAAAATTATTTCACCCTGATAAATCGCATTGTTTGGACACACAGGTTCACAAACATCGCAGTTAATACATTCATCAGTAATTTTTAAGGCCATAGATTACTCGCTGCACTTCAGCTTTAAGGATTTTGCGACAATGTCCGGAACGAATTTACTGACATCCCCTTTTAATTGCGCGATTTCCCGCACAAAACTGGAAGAAATATACGTATAGCTTTCCGCAGGCATTAAAAACATGCTTTCAATCGTTGGGTCTAATTGTCGATTCATGCCAGCCAATTGAAATTCATAATCAAAATCCGATACCGCACGCAAACCGCGCAAAATAATATTCGCCTGGTGCTCACGCATAAAATCCATTAATAATGTTTTAAAACCAAGGACTTCCACGTTGTTATGCTTGGTTAAGACTTGTTTTGCCAAGTCAATTCGTTCTTCAATCGAAAAAAACGGCTTTTTATTCGCATTCGTTGCAATGGCAACAATCACATGATCAAACATGCGTGACGCACGATCAATAAGATCAATATGTCCAAAGGTAATAGGATCAAAGGTTCCAGGGTAAACAACTCTATTTTTCATATAAACAACCTCGTTCATGGGCCTGTGCGAACACATTATAAGCTATAATAGAGGTAAATGTGATAAAAACGTGTAGTGGTGAACCATATGCAAAGGTTCAAAGTCATACGTAATCGTGACGGCGATATTACGCATATCGAAACCAATCTAAGAGGCTATGATCTTCTTAGTAATCCTAAGTTAAATAAAGGATGTGCGTTTAATCGCGAAGAACGCGAAATTTTCCAGCTAACTGGGTTGTTACCGCACCAGGTAGAAACACTGGAGCAACAAGCCGCGCGCATGTATGCCCAGTATCAGGAACAACGAACCAACCTTGGCAAGTACATTTATCTCAATGTGTTACATGATTATAACGAAACATTATTTTATAAATTAACCAGCGAACATCTCGAAGAAATGCTACCGATAATTTACACCCCCACCGTGGGGGAAGCGGTAGAGCGCTTCAGTATTCAACACAGAAAATCCCGCGGACTTTATATCAGTTATGCTGAGCGTGACAACATCGATAAAATTATTGCGAATCGTTTGCCGGAAGAAGTCGATCTGATTGTGGCAACGGATGGAGAAGCCGTGCTTGGGATTGGTGATCAGGGAATTGGTGGCATTAATATTTCTGTTGCGAAATTGGCTGTTTACACACTTTGTAGCGGCATCAATCCACATCGTGTATTGCCCGTGCAACTTGATGTTGGCACTAACAACACGCACTTGCTTGCTGATCCGATGTATTTAGGCTGGCGTCATGAACGCATTTCGGGAACAGCGTATGATGATTTTATCGATGCGTTTGTGCAATCCATCAAAAAAAAATTACCGAATGTTTTTCTGCACTGGGAAGATGTCGGACGCGATAATGCGCGACGGATTTTAACACGTTATCAAAATGAACTTTGCACATTCAATGGTGACATGCAAGGCACTGGCGCAGTTGCACTGGCTTGTGTGTTAGCGGCAAGTCATGCGAGTGGAAAAAAATTTACGGAACAACAAATTATTATTTTTGGTGCGGGCACTGCAGGTGTTGGCATTGCAGATCAGCTTGTTTCAGCGCTGCAACGTCAGGGTTTATCAGAAAAAGCAGCGCGTGCGCGGCTTTGGTTAATTGATAAAGAAGGTTTGTTAACTGAGCGCTCCACATCATTACTTCCTTTTCAAAAACCGTATAGCAGAAGCATGGCCGATTGCGCTAATTGGCAAATTGAAATGGAAGGTGGAATTAGTTTGCTGAGCGTCATTCAAAATGTGAAGCCAACTATTTTAATTGGTTGTTCAACATTAGGTGGCGCCTTCACAGAAGAAATTGTCAAAACCATGGCAGCGCAAGTGGAATCGCCGATTATCATGCCGTTATCCAATCCGACTCAGAAATCAGAAGCCACACCTTCTGATTTAATTCACTGGACAAAAGCAAAAGCAATCATTGCCACTGGCAGCCCTTTTCCAGAAGTGATTTTTGAAGGTTGCCCTATTCGTATTTCACAAAGCAATAATGCATTGGCTTTTCCAGGCATTGGGTTAGGCGCTATTGCAGTAAAAGCCAAACACCTCAGTGAAGATATGCTTTGGGCCGCCACCGATGCGTTAAGCCAATGCGGACCGATTTTACATGATAAACATGCGCCGTTATTGCCAAAATTATCAGAAACCAAATCGATTAGCCGACATGTGGCGTTAGCCGTTGCATTGCAGGCACGCAAAGAAGGTTTAGCGCAAATAGATGATCAAATTGATTTGAATCAGGCGATTAATGAAGTGACGTGGGAGCCGCGGTATTATTCGTATCGGAAGATATGAAAATAGATCGGGTATAGTTCTCGATCATTCGATTTCCAGGACGCTTGATTGTTATTCTATTTGGCAAATCTTGCAGCTAACCAATGATTAAAGGTCTTTAACAATCTCTCAGCTTCAAAAATACAATCTTTTACCGCGCTTTCCGGCACGACATCGCCGGAATAATCCGCAGCATTTCGTTGTTTGCGCATCGTGTCAAGTAATAGAACCGTATCATTATCAACTCCGAGTGTTTTAGATAATGATTGAATCATGACTTGATGATGCCCTGGTTTGCTAGTAAGTGTTCGATAGCCATTTGCCTGTAACGCCGCGTTGGCTATTTGCATAATTGCTTTATAGGCAGCATCGAAACGGTTTTCGGCGCTGACGGCAGTAATTTTTGCATCTGCAATATTTCGCTCTGCTGCGGTAATCAAGCGTTTTATCGCGCCAAGATCAATCGAGATTTTTTCGAGATTGATGCCGACAAGATTATTCAATGTCATCGATTGTTCCTATAATAAAAATTTTAGGTGCCTGTAAAATTTCTTTAACAAAAGAATTTTTCTCTTTCATTAATTTTTTCCATTCTGATTTTGTATATACCTTTGGATTGACTTCACGCCTTACTAAGCTTTGTGCTGGATAAAGTGCTTTTACTGCATCGCTAAAACGGATATCTCCAATAATTAGTACGTCAATATCACTACCCGCTGTTTCTGTTCCGCGTGCTGAAGAACCAAAAATAAAAGCGGCATCAATTTTCTTTGCTAATGGTGTGAGTGCTTCCGCCAACACTTCTGCAAGGCCAGATGTTTTTCGTAAGATGCTAGCGAGTTCTGCAAAAATAGGGAAGGCGGTATTGGCTTGATAATAGACTTGATTGCCGCTTTCTTCTCGTAACAATACTCGAGCCTCAGCTAATTTAGATAATTCTCTGTGTAAAGTCCCGGCGGTGGTGTTGGTAAGACGAGCGATTTCACGGACGTGATAGCGCATTTCTGGATGAAGTAATAAAAGACCCAGGACTTGACGCCTGTATTCTGCAAATAAGAACGATGTGATAGATGTCATGTAATACCTGTTTGAAGCCTAATAAGCTTCAATTGTAGCTCAAATAGCTTCATTTTAAAAGGAGCAGCTTGCGGGACTTTTGCGGGAGTGTTTCTCACAAAAAACAATCCACAGAAGACATTTTGTTGACATCTCATTTACTGTATTATTATTCCAATAAAAACACCATGGCCACCATATGAACATCACTTATCTCAATGCAATGGGCATCCAACCCTGGCATTTAAAAACTCAACCGTCTCAAGACGAGTGGACATCATTACGCACCGAAGTCGCGAATTGCACCCTGTGTGGTTTAGACAAAACGCGTACGCAGACCGTGTTTGGTGTGGGCGATCGCAATGCCAAGTTAATGATTATTGGCGAGGCGCCGGGTTTTAATGAAGATCAACAAGGCGAACCTTTTGTTGGACGAGCAGGACAATTACTGGATGCCATGCTTGCGTCAATTGGATTTTCACGTGATGAAGTTTACATTGCGAATATTTTAAAATGTCGCCCGCCCAACAATCGTGATCCGTTACCGGAAGAAGTGAATTTGTGCACGCCATTTTTAAGCAAACAAATTGCGTTGATCAATCCACGTCTTTTACTTGCTGTGGGACGCATTGCTTCGCATTTTTTATTAAACACCAAAATACCATTGGGACAATTGCGCAGTAAAATCCACTCTTATGGTGCGCTTAACACACCGTTGATTATTACCTATCATCCCGCTTATTTGTTGCGTAATCCTGCTGACAAAAGAAAAGCTTATCAAGATTTGCAATTGGTTTATCAAACATTAGAAAATTAATTGTAATTCTAGCTTGTCATCCTGAGAAGCGTTCTTTGCGACGAAGGATCTCCAAACATCCCACCATCAACACAAAAAATTTAAAGAAAAAAGATTTTGTTAATTAGCTTAACAAAAGGCAGATCCCTCGTCGCAAAAAAACGCTCCTAGGGATGACAAGCGTCTCACGAGGAACGCTTAGCTTGTCATCCCGAGGAGCGCTTTTTGCGACGAGGGATCTCCAAATACTTCTCTGACAAAACAAGGATTCCACTAATGAGCAAAGAATATTACATTTATCTGATAACCAACAATCACAAGAATGTTCTTTATATAGGCGTGACTAATGATTTAATTCGTCGTATTTATGAGCATAAAAACAAGTTACAAAAAGGATTTACCGAAAAATATAAGGTAAATCGTTTGGTGTATTATGAAATTTATACTGAGATAGCTGATGCAATTATGCGTGAAAAACAAATAAAAGGGTGGTCACGAAAAAAGAAAAACGACCTTGTTAATCGGCTTAATCCAAATTGGGATGATCTTTATGAAAGTATTTGCTAATAAAATGGAGATCCCTCGTCGCAAAAAACGCTCCTCGGGATGACAAGTCCCGTTTGTCATCCCGAGGAGCGTTTTTTGCGACGAGGGATCTCCAAATACAGCACTGAAAATAACTTGTGATTTAATCTTTTTGTCTTTAATCTACGGAAAAAATTAAAGAGAAAAACAGCATGGACGATTTCCCAAATTTAACAACTGAGCGTTATCAACAATTACGTCGCGAAATAAAATCAGGCGATATTTTATTATGCTCAGGCAACGCTGCATTTTCCAATATGATTAAACAAGTGACGAAGAGTGTCTGGAGTCACGTCGCATTTATTTTGCGACTGGATTCTATTAATCGCATCATGGTACTGGAAAGTGTTGAAAGCATCGGCGTGCGCGCAGTGCCGTTGAGCAATTATGTTTTTGATTATAATGGCACAGGAAAAGGTTATCCTGGACGCCTTATGCTGGCGCGCCATCGTGATGTAAAACAAGAAAACATTTCCAAATTATCAAAAACAGCGACGGATTTATTGGGCTATCCTTACAACACGGAAGAAATTGTTCGCATTGCAACACGCATTGGACTGAGCACTTTAGGATTAAATAAAGCGGAAAAAGATGCGCCGCCGCAACGTGAATTTATTTGTTCTGAATATGCTTATCGCTGTTTTGAATCGATTGGTGTTGATGTTGATTATAATGAATTAGGATTTATTGCACCGACGGATTTTGCGCGTTGTCCGAAAGTTGAAACGTTGTGTTTCATTCAAACGGAAGCATTAACAACTCTTTCCAATTCTCTCCCCAGGAAGCAAGAGAGTGCACTTGAAGCTTAGCGCGGCGGACACTTTAGCGTCCGCCCCGACAAATCAAAAATCAATGAGTCTCAACTGCCGCTGCAATGCACCACGATTTTTTTCCACAACACTCGCTGCATTTTCACCGACTTCTTTTCGCTGATTTTCATTTTCAAAAAATCCAATGATGGTGTTTGCTAATTGATTCGCATTTTCTACTTTCACCATGCCGCCTGCTTGTAACAGGTAATCACTAATTTCTGCAAAATTAAATAAATAAGGTCCCGTCACCACCGGTTTATGTAACGCAGCTGGCTCAATCACATTATGCCCGCCCACTGCAACAAAACTGCCTGCCACACAAGCAACATCACAAGCGGAATACATCACCATCATTTCGCCCATGGTATCGCCTAAATATACAGATGTAGTCGGCGAACAAGATTCTTTTTTGCTGCGACGCGCAAGATTAAAACCTTTTTCTACGACTAAAGCCGCCACCGAATCAAATCGCTCTGGATGACGCGGCACTAAAATTAACATAGCGTCTGGGATTTTTTCACAGATGGCGCGATGCGCAGCTAAGATGATTTCATCTTCACCCGGATGCGTGCTCGCTGCAATCCAGTTCAAACGCCCCTGCCCTAATTGTTGGCGTAATGCTTCGCCTTTTGCCGGCAAATCAGCCGGTAATTCTAAATCAAATTTCAAACTACCCGTCACTGTGATGCGCTCTTTTGGCATGCCTAGAGCAATAAAACGATCCGCATCCGGTTGTCCTTGCACGGCTAACACAGTAATCGCATCAAACATTTGGCGTGTTAAAGAGCCAATGCGGCGATAGCCTTTGGCTGATTTTTCAGATAACCGCGCATTCGTCACGACAAGGGGAATATCATGCTGTTGGCACGCTGCAAAAAAATTTGGCCACAATTCAGTTTCCATCACAACGACCATGCGGGGTCTAACTCGTTTCAGAAAACGCTTGATGGCTCCCGGCAAATCATAGGGAATATAAGCATTATAGACATTGTCCGCAAAAACTGCTTTTACGCGCGCTGAGCCCGTCGGCGTCATGTTGGTCACAAGAATAGGGCAAGAAGGATATTTTGCTTTTAATGCTTTGATTAAAGGAACTGCCGCAATCGTTTCGCCCAAGGACACTGCGTGAATTAAAATACACTGGTTTAATTGGTGAGGACAAAACCCTAATCGCTCCAGCCAGCGTTTTCGATAAAGTGGAGCGCGTCGTGAGCGCCATAACAATCGCAAAAAGACAAAAGGCAATGCGAGATAAAACAATGTGGTATACAAATATCGCAAGAGTAACTCCTCTAACCCATCGACAATAATGAGAGCGAGATTATATTCATTTCAGCTATAACAAGCCAATGAATGTGATGTTATAATTTGGCATTATTTTGGGAAGCCCTACATTTATGTCAGACTACTTAATTGCCCCATCCTTGTTATCTGCCGATTTTGCCCGTTTAGGCGAAGAAGCGGTGAATATACTGAATGCGGGAGGCGATGTACTCCACCTGGATGTCATGGATAATCACTATGTTCCTAATTTAACGGTTGGCCCACTCGTTTGTCAGGCTTTGCGTAACTATGGCATCACGGCCCCGATCGATGTGCATCTCATGGTAAAACCCGTAGATCGACTGATTGAAGACTTTGCCAAAGCAGGCGCGACCTATATCAGTTTTCATCCTGAAGCCTCAGAGCATGTGGATCGCAGTCTGGACTTGATTCGAAAACTCGGTTGCAAAGCCGGTTTGGTATTAAATCCCTCGACCACGCTGCATTGCCTTGAATACGTGTTAGATAAAATTGATTTAGTGTTAATTATGTCAGTAAATCCCGGTTTTGGCGGCCAAAAATTTATTCCTGCCACGCTTGAAAAATTACAAAAAGCCCGCGCGCTATTAGCAGGTAAAAATATACGGCTTGCCATTGATGGCGGTATCAAAACGGATAATATTGCGTCTGTGGCAAAAGCGGGCGCGGATATGTTTATCGCAGGATCTGCGATTTTTACCGAACCTGATTATGCAGCCGTGATCAATGCTATGCGCGAAGAACTTAAAAAGGCAAAATAATGCAAAAACCTAAACCCACTTCCGGCTTACATCATGTTGCTTTGTTCGCGAAAAATTTTGAAGCGTGTGAACATTTTTATAATCAGTTGCTCGGCATGGCAATTGATTGGCGCCCGGATGAAAATAATGTTTATCTGACTTCTGGCAATGATAACTTAGCCTTGCATCGCGCTCCGGCGGATTTTGTACCCGCAAAACACCAACATTTGGATCATATTGGATTTTTTCTGGATGAACGGGCAGAAGTCGATGTTTGGTTTGAATATTTAAAAGCTCAAAAGGTCGTTATTAAAGCCTTGCCGAAGGACCATCGAGATGGAACGCGTAGTTTTTACTGCGCAGATCCGGATGGGAACACCGTCCAGCTTATTTACTATCCCATCGCGAAAAAACCCTAAAATAGGTCATTTTTTGTACATATTTAAACCGAATGACCTCTTTTTGGGCGTCATTCGCATGCTATCGGGGGTATAATGGAAGAGTAGTCATGGACCATTAATTTCGGAGGTGTGATTATGAAAGGCCAACAAAAACCATTAACAACGAATACGAATACGAGTGGTGTTAAACCTGGCTCAACGACGCAAGGAACGGGTGTACCACAAGGTGGTGCTACCAAGCAAACTGGGTTCAATCAAAATAGACCACAACAACCCAATGCCAACCAAAAAGGAAATATTCCAGGTGCTGGAAAAGATCAATTAGGTCGTGATGGTACTAGAAAATAATTCTAAATAAAGGTTAGTTATTCCTCGCTTTACCCGGCTATCGATTGATGGTCGGGTTTTTTATTGCCCTTTGGGACGCGCTTCGCTTTAAAAGCCTTCCCCCTGCGTGGGAAGGCTTTCAAAGGGGCAATTTTGTTCATGGCAATTACTTTTCGGTATCATCTTCTTTATTTACATCATCTTTTACCCAATTAGGCGGCATGCCAGGGGGTCTGGGTGAGTTATTAAACGGTGTAGGTTGGAAGCCTGAGCGCTGTCCAGAACCGGCACCAGACCCAGACGAAGACCCGGAGTCGGTCACAGATTTAGGCAACTGGCTTTCCGTGAATTCTTCGACTAAATCCATACCTTCATATATGCGGTAAGTCACTTTCAATTTCATTCGCACATCTTCTGCTAATTTTTCAAATATAAATTGTTTTGCTTCATTCATATTATTGAATTGTGCGACCGATACTTCTGGACCACGCGCAAACTGTTTAGCTACTTTGTATAACATAATCTTTTATCCACATTGAATGTAAAGTGCCCGCATTATAAAAGAATACGCAAAGGAATAACACCGCATTAAGAATTTCTTAAGGTTAGGTGCTTAAGATGAAAATTCTCTGAGAAATAAATAAAGGATTATTTATGACAACAATCAGAAAAGAAATTAATCAAAATAACGATAAAGATGAACCAAAACAAGTAAAAGAAAATGTAGTCATCGGTGGCGGCGGAATGGCTGGAGTACATGCTTATCCTTCCGCGATTAAAGAATTACGTAAACGTTTTGATTTCTCAGCCATAAAACGCGTTGCAGGCGCGTCCATCGGTTCCATCACTGCATTAATGGTTTGTCTTGATATTGACGATGACACCATCGAAAAATTTATTTCCTCTATTCATTTTCCCTATTTACGTGACAGTTCTTATTGGCCTACAACGGTTTACAGTGAAGTAACTACGTATTATGGAATTTATCGCGGCGTTAAGCTTGCCGATATTATCAAAGGCATTTTTGCATTGCGTTCTCTAAAAGACACGATGACTTTTGCAGAATTGAAAGCACTTACCAATAAAGATTTATATGTCGTTGTCGCGAAGGTATTTTTGTGTGATGACGTGGAAACATCGGAGACTATTTATTTTTCCAGAGAAAATGCAGCGGATACGCCCATTGTATCAGTGATTAAGGCATCTGCTTCTGCGAGTCCTTATTTTCAACGTGTACGTCTGGAAGAAGTCGCGCCTGGGAAATTTATTGAATCAACCAGTCCCAATGCGCACGCTTATAGTGATGGCGGCTGGCGAGATAATTTTCCGATTCAGCTATTCGATGATCCGAAATATCTGAGTTCCGGTGAATTGACTGAATCAAAAGAGGATGGCATCTACTACAATCCGGAAACACTTGGACTTGCATTAGTGACTCCGATTGATCTTGTAAAAGCGAAAGCACGACCACGCGTCATCAAACCACTGCCAGATGGCAGTCTATCTCAATTTTTCTTTGGCATCATGGATGGCGGTCCTATTAGCAGCCAAGCCGAAAAATTAAAAGAACCAACGCACAGGCAGCGTACCGTGATGATAGAACGATGCGGCGTTGGGCTTGCTGATTTTGAAACTACGAAACAAAATGAATTAAATAATTCAGGGTTTTTTGCGGTGATTAAAAAATTTGGCTTATTACCAGGTCAATCACCTGTTCCACCAAAACCAATCGCCGTAACTGCGCCTCCAGTAGAAAATAAAAATATAGCGGTAGAATTAGTTACTTTCAAAGAACATATCGGGTCACAAGCATGCATCTCATCATTTTGGTTTCGAGCAACGACACATCACGTTGTGCATGAGCAATTAGAAGTGGATTTTGAAAATGAAGAATCTAAAAAAAGTGGGGAGAGTGGAGTTCGGTTATTTGACGTTGGGGCAGCACAATCAGAAGCAGCGCCAGCTACAACACCAGCTGCACCATCATCGGCTACTAAGGAACCGCCAAAAACAAAATCGACATGTAGTGTTATGTAGGATTGATTGTCGTTTTGAGCGATAACCATTGTCATTCTGAACGACCACCGCTGTCATCCAGCAAAAAATTAAGGTTAATATTTTTAGTGATAAAATATAAATAGTTGAGGATGAGAGTGGTGGGGT
>CAZAXX010000012.1:0-17372 GCA_964489265.1 uncultured Coxiellaceae bacterium | reverse complement strand
AACCTCCACCGCTGTCATCCTCAGCCTAGTTATTTATATTATTTCTGGGTATATCCTTCACTTGTTTCTGGATGACAGTGGTGCGTTCAGGATGACAATGGTGATCGCTCTGACAATGGTGATCGCTCAGGATGACAGTGGTCAACCGTGTTTTACACCAGATTCTGTCGCAAGCAAAACAACATCCGCTGGTCGCTTCGCAAAAATACCATTCGTCACGACACCCACGATATTATTGATACGTTCTTCCATTGCAACTGGTTCGAGAATTTTTAAATTGTGCACATCTAAAATAACATTACCATTGTCCGTCACAAATCCTTGTCGATAAACAGGATCGCCGCCCAGCTTTACCATTTGTCGTGCAACATAACTACGTGCCATTGGAATCACTTCGATCGCTACCGGAAAAGCACCTAGCAAATCAACCTGCTTTGCCTGATCGACCATGCAAATAAATTTTTTGGCAACAGCTGCCACAATTTTTTCGCGGGTGAGTGCGCCGCCACCGCCTTTAATCATTTGTTTCGCTGCATTAATTTCATCGGCACCATCAACATACACCGGGATTTCATCAATGCTATTTAAATCCCAAACGGGAATAGACAAGGCACGCAATCTTTTTTCTGTTTCAAGTGAACTTGCAACCGCCGCTTCAATTTTACCTTTAACGGATTTTAATTCTTCAATAAAATAATTAACGGTTGAACCACTTCCCACGCCTAACACAACACCATATTCAACATATTCCAGTGCGGCTTTTGCTGCGGCTTTTTTTAAAGACTCCTTATCCATGCAATGCTCCTAAAGTTTGGCTACTTTTGCTAAATAATCTTGCCAGTTTTGTTGTTGATTCATGCCTAGCGAATGCAATGTCGACCAACTATAAATTCCACTACGATGTCCATCACTAAAAATAAGTTTCACCGCATAATTGCCCACGGGTTCGATCGCTAAAATATTAACGTGTTCTTTGCCGAGCACGAGGACTTCATTACCCACACCATGCCCGCGCACTTCAGCAGAAGGTGAAAATACCCGTAAATATTCGCAAGGTAAAACAAAACGCTCTCCGTTACCAAATTCAACTTCAAGCGTTCTTG
The DNA here is from genome assembly GCA_964489265.1 of uncultured Coxiellaceae bacterium. GTDB lineage: Bacteria > Pseudomonadota > Gammaproteobacteria > DSM-16500 > DSM-16500 > CAYRUP01. The sequence continues at coordinate 16,269 of CAZAXX010000012.1, read as the reverse complement.
ATTTTTTATGCAGTGTGAGCTGCGTTGGGATAGGCTCGATCATAAAATATAGCGGCTTAAATCTTCGTCTTTGATTAAGTGTTTCAAATGTTTATCAACATATTCCGCATTCACAATGACGGATTCACCGGATCGCTCTGACGCTTCATAAGAAATTTCTTCCAGCAACCGCTCCATCACTGTATGCAAACGACGTGCGCCAATATTTTCAGTACGTTCATTCACATACCATGCAACTTCCGCAATACGCTTCACGCCATCTTCCGTCAAATCAACTTTGAGACCTTCTGTCGCTAATAATGCAATATACTGTTCCGTCAGCGATGCAGTCGGTTCCGTTAAAATCCGCACGAAATCTTCTGTGCTTAATGCTTTTAATTCGACACGAATCGGCAAACGACCTTGCAATTCAGGAATCAAGTCAGATGGTTTGGCATAATGAAACGCGCCTGATGCAATAAATAAAATATGATCGGTGCGCACCATGCCATATTTGGTTGAAACAGTGGATCCTTCAATCAATGGCAACAAATCGCGTTGCACACCTTCGCGTGACACATCTGCGCCCGACTGTTCAGAGCGCTTGGCAATTTTGTCAACTTCATCAAGAAACACAATGCCATTTTGCTCAACGCTTTCCAGCGCACGCGCTTTAAGATCTTCATCATCAATTAATTTGGTCGCTTCTTCTTCTCGCAACATTTTGCGCGCATCTGCGACTTTTAGTTTGCGCATTTTCTTGCGATCAGTCGATAAATTCTGGAACATATTCTGCAATTGACTCGTCATTTCTTCCATGCCGGGCGGCGCCATAATTTCAACGCCAACAGGTGACACAGAAACTTCAAGTTCAATTTCTTTATCATCCAATTCATTTTCACGTAATTTTTTGCGAAATAATTGTCGAGTCATGGAATCTTCTTGCAAAGGTTCTTGTGGCTCGCCTACAAAACTTGCGCGTGGTGGTGGTAATAATGCATCTAAAATTCGCTCTTCTGCCGCATCTTCTGCGAGCGAACGAACTTTTGCGATTTCTTTTTCACGCATCATTTTGATTGCCATGTCCGCCAAATCACGAATAATGGATTCGACATCACGACCAACATAACCCACTTCAGTAAATTTAGTTGCTTCAACTTTTATAAAAGGTGCGTCGGCCAATTTTGCAAGACGACGCGCGATTTCTGTTTTACCAACACCTGTTGGACCAATCATTAAAATATTTTTCGGCATGATTTCATCGCGCAATTCTTTAGGTAATTGCATGCGACGCCATCGGTTACGCAATGCAATAGCAACTGCTCGCTTTGCACCTGCCTGGCCAATAATGTGTTTATCTAATTCATTTACAATTTCTTTGGGAGTCATGTGCGACATGGTATTTTACTCTTGTTATTCGTTTAATGTTTCAATCGTGAAATTCGCGTTGGTGTAAATGCAAATATCTGCCGCAATACCCAAGGATTTTTCCACGATCGTGCGTGCGTCCAATTCTGTATTTTCGACAAGTGCGAGTGCTGCGGATTTTGCATATGGACCGCCTGATCCAATCGCAATTAATCCGTGCTCAGGTTCGATAACATCACCATTACCCGTAATCATTAACGAACTTTTGGCATCCGCGACAGCCAATAATGCTTCCAGTTTTCTTAGCATGCGATCCGTACGCCAGTCTTTGGCAAGTTCAACTGCGGCACGCACTAAATTGCCTTGATGCGTTTCTAGTTTCGCTTCAAATCGTTCGAATAAGGTAAATGCATCTGCTGTGCCACCCGCGAAACCTGCGATAACTTTATTGTTATATAAACGTCGCACTTTACGCGCGTTTGATTTCATGACGGTGTGACCGTGAGTCACTTGTCCATCTCCGCCGATGACGACTAAGCCATTGCGACGAACGGATAAAATAGTTGTACCTCGATATTGTTCCAAGGGTATTGTCTCCTGTTTTACAGTCTAAATTAATATGGGGATGAGGCAGCTATTTACAAGCGCCTCTAAGAGCCTGCTCAGCCAACTGGCTTGATTTCACTATCAAATCCCTTTTTATTTATTTGTCGTTGCATCGCTTTTGCTTGATTTTCACTGGTAAAAGAGCCTTTCTGCACGCGATAAGTATTATTTTGCATTTTAACGACATCCGCATCGATGCCCGCTAACAACAAGGAAAGACGCAATTGGCTCGCGCTTAGCTGGTCTTTGAAAATGCCTAGTTGCAACGTATATTGCATGAGCGGTTTTGCTTGCGATTTTTTGGCGGTAATCACGGATTGAATTGAATTATCGATGTCAGCTAATTCCGCCGGGCGCGGCAATTTTTCCACGAGCTTTGGTGAGACAAAGGTTTTTTTATCGAGAACAGACGTCGTATTCACCTGCATTTTTGGCAGTTCAGTATAAAAATCAAAGCGGACATTATTATCATCCTGATTGGAATCTGACTGCTTTGCCACTTTGACGGGATCTGTTTTATGCTTAATTAATAGGGATTTTGCACTCGCCACCCAGGCAATCACACCATCTCTGAAACCATGATGTGCATATACCCAATAACCGCTCGCACTCACAACAAATGCGACAAAAAAAACAGTCAATAAAACAGATAAGCGCGGCGGTTGTTTTCGCACTTTGCGCTTCTGAGCAAACATATTTTTTTTCGCATAATCTTTCCGCATTACATCGTTTCCGGCGTAGAGACACCTAGCAATTTTAACCCATTTGTTAAAATTTGCCGAGTCGCTGTAATCAATGCCAACCGAGCATCACGCAACGCCTTATCCTCAACTAAAAATTGATGTGAATTATAGTATGCGTGAAAATCATTCGCGAGGTCGCGCAAATAATTCGTTAAAAGATGTGGCTCATACTGATGAGCCGCACTTAAAATAATGTCTGGATAGCGTGCCATCGTACCAAGTAATTGCAATTCGTGTGGCTCCACCAACAAAGTTAAATGTTCCAGGCCGCTTGCTTCATCAAATGATAAATTCTTTTCAGCAAGTTGTCTTAACACACTGCAAATGCGCGCATAGGCATATTGAATATAATACACTGGATTGTCAGTGGATTGTGATTTCGCCAGATCTAAATCGAAATCAATATGTTGTTCGCAGCGACGCATAACATAAAAATATCGTGCTGCGTCATTACCGACTTCATTACGAAGTTCGCGCAACGTGACAAAAGAACCACTACGCGTCGACATTTGCACTTGCTGTCCGCCACGATAAAGCGTGACAAATTGCACTAATTTATGCACCCATTTATTCGGTTCAACACCCAATGCCTGTAATCCTGCTTTCACGCGTGGCACATAACCATGGTGATCAGATCCGAAAATATTGACTGCCAATTCAAAGCCGCGCTCAAATTTATTCAAGTGATAAGCCAGATCATTCGCGAAATAAGTACGAACGCCATTCGCTCGTTCTAGCACCCGATCTTTTTCATCACCAAACTCGGTTGCCTTAAACCATAAAGCACCTTCGTTTTCGTAAGTTAAGCCTTTATTTTTTAATATTTCAATTGTTCGATCGACCGCATCGGTTCGCACAAAGCGACGCTCTGAAAACCAGTTTTGAAAACTAACGCCAAATTCAGCTAAATCTTCGCTGATATCGCCAATGATCGTATCCAATGTTAAATCGAAGACTTGCTCATAACGCGCTTCGCCCAACAATTCTTTCGAGCGTGCAATAATCGCATCGATATAGATTTCTTTGTCGCCACCGTCTGGTTCATCTGGTGGTAATTTTTCAAATAGAGTGCGAGCAGGCACAACAAGATCTTTGCCATTTAGGTCGTATAAATTTCTTGAAATTTCAAAAACATACTCGCCTTTGTAGGCATTCGCTGGAAAGGTAATGACTTCACCGCAAAGTGTTAAATAACGCAACCAGACGCTCGTTGTCAGGATATCCATTTGACGGCCGGCATCATTGACATAATATTCACGATATACATCAAAGCCAACTGCTGCTAATAAATCAGCAACTACGGCGCCATACGCGCCATGCCGGCCATGTCCAACATGTAATGGGCCGGTTGGATTAGAGGAAACAAATTCCACGAGGATACGCTTATTTTCCCCGGCATCACTGCAACCATAGCGTGCTTTTGCTTTGAGAACATCACGAACAACGCTATAAAATGCGTTAGGCGCGAGGAAAAAATTAATAAAGCCGGGACCTGCGATTTCAACTTTTTTAACACCGGCTGCGGCAGGTAATGCACTGACAATCAATTCCGCCACTTCGCGTGGTTTACGTCCTGCTGGTTTTGCAAGGATTAAAGCGATATTAGTCGCAAAATCGCCGTGTTGTTTATCCTTCGTCGCATCAATCTGAATGCGCGGCAATTCCACTGCCAATTGGCCGGATTGTTGTAATGATTCAACGGCTGTTTGAATTAATTGTTCTATTAGTTGTTTGCTCATGGCTGTGTACTTTTAATGGTTAGGAATTTATTTGAGTATAGTATTATCGCTACTCTTTATGAAGTTGCAAGTCCTGAGCGCAGCGAAGGATCTCCGGGTTATAGCTTGGGGCTTCATTTTGCTATAACTTGGAGGTCCTTCGCTGTCGCTCAGGATGACACAGTTATTCGTCGACCATCGGTTTAGTAAAATCACACGGCTTATGCGGACAAACCAATTCTGTGCCACGTCGTTTTGTGGTTTTGATGGTTAAAATAGGCCATGCGCATTTTGGACAAGCTTGAGCAACGGGCTCATTCCAGACTGCATATTTGCAATCGGGATAACGCGCGCAAGAAAAAAATATTTTTCCCATGCGTGATTTGCGTTTCAACATATGCCCTTCATGACATTCCGGACAATCAACACCCGTGTCGGTGGGTTTATTGAGTGATTCAATGTATTTGCAATTCGGGTAACTACTGCAACCAATGAATTTGCCATACTTCCCGGTTTTCAATTGCAATGGGCCCGCACATTGCGGACAAGTGCGTCCTTCTACAATTTCTGCTGAAACACCGCCTGATTTATCATCGTCTAAACTGCGGGTATAACTGCAATCAGGATAACCCGTGCAACCAATAAAACGATTATAGCGACCTAAACGTATCGACAATGGTTTTTCACATTGCGGACATTTTTCATCGAGCGCTTCCTGCGTCACATCACTACGCTTGACGGTTTCCAACACATCATCACACTGATGTTTAAATGGACCCCAAAAATCATTCAGCAAAGGAACCCATTCTTTTTCTCCACGAGAAATTTCGTCTAATTCATCTTCCAGTTTTGCAGTAAAATCATAATCCACATAACGGGTAAAATGTGACGTCAAAAATTTGTTAACGATACGACCGACATCCGTTGGACGAAAACGTTTTGCATCAATCACGACATATTCGCGATATTGCAGCGTATGAATAATGGAAGCATATGTCGAGGGTCGACCAATTCCATATTCTTCTAGCGCTTTAATTAAAGTAGCTTCTGAATAACGTGGTGGTGGCTCAGTGAAATGCTGATTACAATTAAGCGCTTTCAAATCCACATCTTCGCCTTCTTGTAATGCAGGCAACATGCGCTCTTCGTCATGATCAGCGACACTATCATCAACACCTTCTTTATAAACCAGCATAAATCCTGGATCAACAACCACCGATCCATTCGCACGAAACATGCCTTTTTTACCGCATTCCAAATCGACCGCAACCGTATCAATCGTTGCATGAATCATTTGCGATGTGACAGTTCGTTTCCAAATTAATTCATATAATTTAAATTGTTCTGCATTCAAAAATTCTTTCACCGAATCTGGCGTGCGAATCACGGACGTTGGACGAATTGCTTCATGCGCTTCTTGCGCGTTTTTCGCTTTCGTTTTATAAAGACGCGGCTCGTCAGGTACATTGTGTTTGCCATAACGCTCGCCAATCAAATGACGAATTTCAGCGATCGCTTCTGCTGCTAAATTGACAGAGTCGGTACGCATATAACTAATCAAACCGACAGCGCCGCCGCCAATATCAATCCCTTCATATAATTGCTGAGCGGTACGCATTGTGCGTTGCGCTGTAAATCCTAGCTTGCGCGCTGCTTCCTGTTGTAGCGTTGACGTGATAAAAGGTGCAGCAGGATTGCGTTTACGTTGTTTCTTTTCAACTTTAACAACATGCAATTTGCCGGCAGCTGCTTCTAGCAAATCTGCTTTCATTTGTTCTGCTTGTTCTGCATTGGCAATCGTAAATTGTTCTAACTTTTCGCCTTGATAATGCGTCAATTTCGCGGTGAAATCTTGGGTCTCTGCAAAAACATCTGCGACTAAATTCCAATATTCCTGGCTAACAAATTTTTCGATTTCTTCTTCGCGCTCCACAATCATGCGCAATGCTGGACTTTGCACGCGACCAGCAGATAAACCGCGTCGCACTTTGCGCCATAAGAGTGGCGATAAATTAAATCCTACTAAATAATCCAGCGCACGCCGCGCTTGTTGTGCATTGACTAATTCCATCGAAATTTCGCGCGGATTGTTGATTGCTGCTTGCACCGCACTTTTGGTAATTTCGTGAAACACAACTCGATGGACCGGTTTATTTTTTAATGTTTTTTTATCTAATAATACTTCATACACGTGCCAGGAAATCGCTTCACCTTCACGATCCGGATCGGTTGCTAGATAAAGCGCATCGGCTTTTTTCATTGCAGCAATTATCGCTGCGACATGTTTGGCATTTTTTTCAATTAACTCATAATGCATTGCAAAATGATGCGCTGTATCCACCGCGCCTTCTTTTGGCAATAAATCACGGACGTGTCCGTAGGAGGCAAGCACATCGTAATCCGTGCCTAAATATTTTTTAATTGTTTTTGCTTTGGCTGGGGACTCAACGATCACTAGATTTTTTGATTTAGTAATAGAAGTCACTTTCGACTTTGTCTTGGGTGCCGATTTGACAGTCGATTTAGTTTTCGACTCGGTTTTTGATTTCGCTGTGGTTGCAGACTTTGCTTTTGGCATAGGAAGACGTTTCCTTAGTGTAAAACATCAAACGCATCGGCTAAGATCATATCTTGCAAAAGAGAGAGTGATGCTTTTTTTTCAGGTTGATTAAACAACACCATCAAAACAACCCATCGAATACGCGCCACATCAATTTCCCGGTTATCTAGTGCCATAATGCGATCGATAACAATTTCTCTTGTCACAGGATCTATCACACCCAATTGCTCTAAGTATAGCAAAAAGCCTTTTCCTTCTACGCCCAAGCGCTCACTTTCCTCAGGAATATAGTGACGAATCGCTTGTGTCGTAAGCCTGGGGCCTGCTAACACTGCTGTTTGTATTTGCATTAATCCGTCGAGCCAGTTTAATGCGCGATCAATTTCATAGCGGTCAAAACCGATTTTTTCGAGTTCCAATACAACATCCGCGTTATCAATTTTTAACGCGACTGTTCCATCCATATAATTTTCAAAAAGAAACATTAATACTTCAAACATAGTTACCCATATAAATTTTAGTTTGCTGCACGAACATATCCACCTGGTATGGAGTGCACGTAACCCTCTAATTCTAATGACAACAGCATGGATGAAAGTTCGCTTGCCGTCAATCCAGAGCGCGAGATAATAACATCCATCGCGGTTACTTCATAACCAATTTGTGCCAATATTCGCTTCAGTTTGGGGTCCAAGTCAACTGCTTCTTTATTTAGTGAGTCAACTGAGTTTATGCTAGGTGCCTGAATTAAAACGCCTATTTCATCAAGAATATCTTTTGCAGTTTCAACCAGTTTAGCGCCATCACGTATCAACCGATGGCAGCCGCGCGCCAAAGGATTATGAATAGAGCCTGGAATTGCAAATACGTCGCGATTTTGTTCCAGCGCCATTCGGGCCGTGATTAATGAACCACTTTGCACTGCCGCCTCAACTACCACCACGCCTAAACTTAAACCGCTAATAATCCGATTTCGCATAGGAAAATGCGCTGCTTTCGGTAATGCATTGGGTGGAAATTCGCTGACTAGCGCACCACTCTCTGCAATTTCTTCTGCTAATTGTTTATGAGAACGCGGATAAATATGCTCTAAACCTGTCCCTAATACCGCAATTGTTTTGCCACTCGCAGACAATGCACCGCGATGACTTGCCGCATCCACACCCAGCGCAAGTCCACTCGTCACGATGAAGCCAGCTTGTGCTAATGCTATTGCAAATTGTCTTGCTGTTTCACTACCAGTGATCGTTGGATGACGTGAGCCGACCATTGCGATCTGAGGATTTGCTAACAAATCAACATTGCCGCGCACATATAAAATGAGTGGCGCGTCATAAATTTCACGTAGCAAGTTAGGATATTTTTCATCTTGAAAAGTGAGAAGATGATATTTTTTTTCTTCGAGCAAACGTAAATCTTTTTCAGCTGTTCGCCAATCCAAATTCTGTAACGCAGCAATTTGTTTTTTGGTTAAACCAGCTGTGTTCAAATCTACAGTGGATGCGCGACATAATGCATCGACTGTTTTGAAATAATCTAGCCAGTGCCGTACGGTTACTGGGCCAATTCCAGGCAAGCGTGATAATGCGAGCCAATGTAGGGCGTGAGTCATGTTTGGGTCTCTAATTAAAAAGTGGAGCACGGGCATATGGGCTAGAGTGCGTCATCCTCACGAATGTGGCATCCCCGCGAAGGCGGGGATGACAATTGAGAGCGGGGATGACAAAGGAGAGAGCGCGAAGCGCCGTCTTGAAGGACTATTCTGAAGCTGAAGCTAATGCTAGGGCTGCGCGATGAACAACAGCTGGTGGGGCAGGATTAAGTATCGGTAGCAAATCTTTGTATGCAGCTTCCTTGACTGCAGCTAATTTTAAATTAGCAAGAATTTGTGCTTTTATTTCTTCAACTATCGTATCAGTTAAAGGATTAAGTTTTTCTTCCACTGAAAGTAACTTATCTTTTGCTACTTGATAGATTATCTCAGTTAACTTTGCTCTTCCAACAGATTTTTCAGGAAGTCTTGCACTTAATGCTTTAACAAAATCTAAAATAATATCTTGATCATTTTTGTTCTTATCAATGGTATCCAAAATCTTTCGTCCATTCGAAACACCACGCGGCACACTAATTCCATTAATCTTTGCGCCATCCCAACAAGCCTTGAATCTTTTAAAAGGTGACGTTTGCCCGTACCAGCAATTTAATGTTTTATCACCGACCAAGTCTTTAAAAAAAGTAAGAACCTGCTTGATTTGAGCTTGTTTATGTTCCGCCTCCGCCAATCTGTCATCTAACCGTGTTTTGTTTGCAAGAATTTCGGCTGCGATCGCATCGTTGTCTTGCGGATTAGCATTATATTTTTGATTTTCTTCTTTTAATTTTGCGAATTTAGCAGCAAAAACTTTATACGCATGAGTCCCGGTAATTTTTTCTGGCAATGGAGCAGCCCCAGCAATTTCGTCTACTAACTGATTCATTTGCTTGAGTTCACGATCTACAATTGCTCGCCGCTCTCCATTTGTAAAAACAGCCATTTCTGCAACTCTTAAACGCAATGTATCTATTGAGGCATTATCATCTACACATAATTCTGCAACATTGGCTTTCGCGCGAAGCAATGATTCATTGGCTATCTTTACTAAATGAAATGCATCGGATGCCGCTTTATATTTTGCTTCAAATCCAGCAATTGCTGCTTCCGCTTTTTCTTCGCATAATAGTTTTTTATCAAATTCTGCTTTTAACGATAGAAATGTTGCGACCTTATCTTTAGCAGTTCTTCTTCTCCGTTCAATGGTTTCAAATTGTTGAACAATATTCGCATGTGCTAGTTGGGCTGCTTTATATTCTGTACCCCGAAAACATTCTTCTACATCTGCTAACAGCTCTTTACTTTCTTTCAAGTGCGCTTTTAACTTTTTCCTTACCGCCAAACTCAACTGATTTTCCTCACCAATTGCTTCGGTTTTTTGATTAATCTCCCTTAATTTCTCTCGTAAAAGTGGCACGCTGAAAATTTTTCTACCTTCATCAAACAGCAGATCAAGCTCTTCAATGTAAATGTCCAACAGACTGGTTTTCAGAGCAAAAGTAGCATTCTCACTACTTGCTGACGCTTGCACGGCTTTTATAACGCTTATCTTTTTAGCACTTTCTTTTGCAGAATCACTTGCTACGCCTAATAATCCCCCTCGCATTGAAGCGACGCTTTCTTTGCATTGATTTATTGTCGGAATAACTGTTTCTTGTAAAACCTTACCAAATGCGCCAATGCCTTTAATTGCGCTTGTTTCAAGATTAGAAACTTGTCTGTTGCAATCAATTAATGCAGTCTCGTGTGGCTTAACTTGACTGAGAAACTTAACGCCTTGCTCGGTAGGCTCAAGTAAATACTTTACAGATCTTTTCCAAAACTCACAGCGGAAATAAGCTTTAAATTGTTGGCGTTCACTTACAAAAGTGTCATGCAATTCAGTAAATGCTTCATGTTGTTTAGTTTCTTTAAGAATTTTTTGTGCTAATGGAACTAATTCCGCAAGCGATAATTTTTCTAAAGAGCTAGAAAATACTGGCTCTCTGACACTTGATGCATTAAATGCCAACATAGAATCTACCAGGATATTCGAAAAATCGTTTCCTTTAAATTTTTCAATTTTTAAAGCCGGTTTTCGTTCTAACTCCAAATATTGGCTCGTACGTGTAGGAGAATTACTAAGCTTCGCTTGCTCCCTACTACATTTTTCAACTTGTTTGCGATAAAACCGCCTAATCGAATTCTTTATCCCAGTAATAAATAATGCGCGTAAATTCTCATATTCATCAGCTAATTCGACCCGCGAAAAATTTGCTTCTTTGTCAGCAAGCTGTCTTGTCAATGTATCTGCGTTTGATAATAGACTTTCCAACTCACTGCTATCACAAAACATTTCCAGTCTTCTGACTTGATCTTTCTTGGGCTGGAGATCTGCACGACTGCGCAAAGATTTCAAATAGCTTGTCGAGAGCAATGCCGCATGTTCTTCCAACTCTTCTAAATCCAGACTCGCAGCAATGGCTTTTACATCATTTTTTAAAGAAAATGTGCTGGTGGCTGTATTAGACAATTCCCCTTGTACACTTGCAACACGATCTTGCAATACGCGCAGCTCTTTTTGTCTCAACATGATTAGAACTCCCTATAAGCTAGATTCTTATATTTATGAATTTTTCGATTCTAGCTGGCTTAGCTTAAGAGAGACTTAAATGTGCTTTGTCATCCTGAACGAAAGTGAGGATCTCCACGTTAAAATATGGAGATCCTTCACTTCGTTCAGGATGACAAGATACGCTCGATGCAATCAAACAAGGTTGCGCTAATCGTTGAACCGGTTTGATCGTCTATTTCGCGTAGACAGGTGGGGCTAGTAACATTAATTTCTGTGAGATAATCGCCGATGACATCAAGACCCACGAAAAGTAAGCCTTTTTCACGCAGCAATGGTCCGACTTGTTGGCAAATCCAGCGATCACGCTCTGTTAACGGCTGCACAACACCATGACCGCCAGCCGCGAGATTCCCGCGTAATTCACCCGCCGCAGGTATTCGCGCCAGCGCATAGGGTTCGGGTTTTCCATCGATCATTAAAATACGTTTATCGCCTTGCTTTATTTCTGGAATATAGCGTTGCGCCATGGTCATGCAAGTGCCGCGCTCAGTCAGCGTTTCAAATATCACAGATGCATTTTCATCTGGAAAACGCAGACGAAAAACGCGCGTGCCGCCCATGCCATCCAGTGGTTTACACACAATATCTTTTTGTTCGGAAAAAAATTCTTTCAGCATGCCAATATCGCGACTGACTAATGTCGGTGGGCAACAGTCAGGAAACCACATCGTAAATAATTTTTCATTCGCGTCACGCAAACTTTGCGGCTTGTTAATCACGCGCACACCTTTTTTTTCAGCATATTCCAACAAATACGTGGTGTAGATATATTCCAAATCAAACGGCGGATCTTTCCGCATGAGGATCACATTTAATTGACTGACAGGAATCGTACGCGCTTCGCCAAATTCATACCAATGAGCAGGATCCTGAAATACATCGAGTAATTTGGCATTCGCAAAAACATCGCCTTCACGAAAAAATAAATCGTTTTGTTCGATATAAAAAATTTCCCAGCCGCGTTTTTTTGCTTCCCACAACATGGCGAGCGTACTATCTTTTTTATAGTTGATAGAAGCAATCGGATCCATTATTACGCCAAGGCGCACAGTCATTTTTTTTGCTCCCGCATTTCACGCGCAGCCGCTAACATACTTAACCGTGCGACAACACCATATGCATAAAAACGATTTTGACATTCATCAGGTTTTGAATCACGTTTCGGTTGATGACAAGGCGTGACGAATGCGAGTGGTTCAAACTGCATGCCGGGCGCGTTGAGATTTTCATCGACATTACGTTCTTTATGCACACGATAAAAACCACCCACCACACGCTCGCCCCACAAATATACGACGGGTTCAGCCACCGCACTTTCAGGGCCCCAGGTTTCGAAAGTGTACACACCTTCTTGCACAATCACGCGATTCACCGCTTGCCCACTTTTAGTTTTCGACATGCTCGTGCGTTGCTTGCGATTGAGCGACTGAAGTTCTTCAACACTACGCACCGTCATGACCGCCATGCCATAGGTTCCTGCATCGGCTTTGACAATAATAAAAGGTTTGCAAGCGATATTATATTCTTTGTATTTCGCTTCAATTGCAGTAAAAAGTTGTTCTACATTTTTTGTGAGACAAGTCTCACCTTCACGCCGCATGAAATCAACTTGTCCGCAATGACGAAACAATGGCGAAAGAAACCAGGGATCAATATCAATAAATTGCGCGAACTCATGACTGATATCCGCGTAATACTGAAAATGCTCGGACTTGAGACGTTGACTCCAACCTAATTCGGCAGGCGGAATAATCGGTTGCGCCAACTGTTGCAACACATCTGGAATGCCATCAGATAAATCGTTATTTAACAAAATCGCATCCGGAATAAAATCACCGACGCGAATAATATCTTTTTCGCGCACGAGAGATTGCAATGTAACGTGATCACCATCTGGCAACGTCAACTGCGTAGCTGTTTGATAATCCGGCAACAATGAGCCAATTTTTACGTCAAATCCAGCTTGATTTAAGATATTCAGCAAGCCTTTCACGTTGGCCCAATAAAATAAATTGCGCGTATGATTTTCTGGTATCAACATAATTTTTTTGGCGTTGGGACAAGCTGAATCAATCGCAATTTTTGCCGCTTCAATGGAGAGCGGTAAAAATGCTGGATTTAAATTATTAAATCCGGCTGGAAATAAATTCATATCAACTGGTGCTAACTTAAATCCAGAATTACGTAAATCAACGGAACCATAAACGGGAGCGGGACTTAATTTCCATTGTGCTTGAAACCATTCTTCAATTTCTTGTTGTCGATCTAATAATTTTTGTTCTAATAAATGCAATGGACCTATCATTGCGGTCGTGATGTGCGGTGTTTGGTAAGTGTGATTTGTTTCCACTAGTTCACTTCCTTTATTTTATTCAAAAATTCTTTCGCACTCACTTCACCAACAATACGCGTTGATGTCAACTCTTGACCTTTCTCATTAAAAAAGATAAGTGTGGGCGGACCTACGACATTAAAACGTTTTAATATAGCTTGATCAAATGAATTATTTTGCGTTAGATCAATTCTAAGCACCTTAAATTTCGTTAATGCTTTTTGTACGTTGGGTTTAGAAAAAACGGTACGATCGATCACAACGCACGACACACACCAGTCCGCATAAAAATCCAATAACACAGGTTGCTTGCTTTCTTTTGCATGAATTAATTGCTGATTTACTTCTTCCATTGATTGCAACACAGTGAAAAATGTTTTTTTACTCTGCTGATTTTTAGTGTGACTGAACTTTTCCCAAGGATTAAACGGATCTGTATTGCCCATGACCGCGCCTATCAACAAAATGACACCATAAATCAGCGCTACGACTGCAGTTCCTTTCATCAGCCAATTCAAAAAACGCGGCACGGGAGAAAATACGCCAATAAAAATCGCAGCGAAAATACATAAAATCGCCCACAAAAATAATGTCACCGGACCTGGTACCATGCGTGACGCCATCCAGATGGCAACACCTAGCATCATGACACCAAATAATCTTTCAATCGTTGCCATCCAGGGACCTGCTTTTGGCAAAATCCGATCAGCAGAGACACCTATCAGTAACAATGGAATTCCCATGCCGACGCCCAATGCTAATAATGCAATCGCGCCTTTGATCACATCACCTGATTGTCCGATATAAGCCAGCACGCCGACTAATGGCGCACTCACACAAGGCGAGACAATGAGCGTGGATAAACTTCCCATCAAAAAAACACCGACATAACTGCCGCCTTTTTGTTTATTGCTCGTCATTGAAATGAGCTGACGCAACCGGCTTGGCAATTGCAATTCATAGAGACCAAACAAAGAAAGTGCTAACAGAACGAATAATCCGCTAAACAAAATAATGACCCAGGTTTTTTGTAGTTGCGCTTGAATGCTGCTGCCAATTAACGCAATCACAATCCCAACAATGGCATACGTTACCGCCATGCCGCTCACATAAGAAAGCGATAATAAAAACGCTTTGCTTTTCGTGGACCGTTTGCCATGTCCAACAATGATGCCAGAAAGAATTGGAACCATCGGCAACACACAGGGCGTGAAAGCAAGCAACAAACCTAATCCCAAAAAACCCAACACGATCAAAAATAAATTGCCATCAAAATAACGGGCAATGGCATCCTCATCTTCGATTGGCTTATTCATTGCGCCAACGGTTTGTACATAGTGAGTTGCGAGATTCACGGTCAGTGATTTTTGAATCGGGGTATAACAAAATCCTTCGCTGGAACAACCTTGATATTTGACATGCAGATTAAGTAATCCATTCCTCTGACTCATCAATGGAATTGGCACTTTGATCGAACCCACATACGCTTGAAACACGCCGTGCAAAACATCTTTTTTGAGCTTACCCTGCGGAAGTGCCAGCTTGCCTATTTGCACCTGACTGGTTGGACTTGGCGTAAAATTCAATTGATTGCGATAAAGATAATAACCCGGCGCAATATTCCATTCCAAAATTAACTGTTTGTTTTGATCAAAATAAGCAGAAAAAGCAAAGGCTTCGTCCGCAGGCAACGGAGTCACTGTTTTTGCCGCGCAACTGAAAGAAATGACGAAACTTAATAAAATAGCTAAGAATATTTTTTGCATGGGCTGTTTTCCTGGGTAACTCCTCTACCTAATTTTTATAACAGATACAAAGGCCTCATGTCACTATTGACTCTACCGCATTTATCGCTATATTTAGCACTCTGAACTTGAGAGTGCTAAGTTTATCCCCATATAGGGATATGACATAGCATTTTTATATTAAACTAAGGAGAATCATCCATGAGTAAGGCAATGAGCAGCAAAATCCGCCCATTATCCGATCGCGTTGTTGTTGAACCGCGTGAAGTTGAAACCAAAAGCGCAGGCGGAATCGTGATTCCTGACACTGCTGACAAAGATAAGCCAATTCAAGGCACCATTATCGCTGTCGGTACCGGCCGTTATATTGATGGCAAAATGTTACCGTTACAAGTCAAAGTCGGCGACAAAGTATTGTTTGGCAAATACGCTGGCACCAATATCAAACTAGATGCTCAAGAATACCTCGTGATGCGTGAAGAAGACATCATGGGCGTGTTAGAAGAATAATTACCACACACAACGAATATTATTAACTTTTTGAGGATTATTTATTATGGCAGCTAAAGATGTACGATTTGCTGAAGAAGCACGTCAATTGATGTTAGCCGGTGTAAATGAACTTGCTAATGCAGTTCAAATCACCATGGGTCCACGTGGTCGTAACGTGGTTATTGATAAATCCTTTGGTGCTCCAACCGTTACCAAAGACGGCGTGTCCGTTGCGAAAGAAATTGAATTTAAAGACAAATTCAAAAACATGGGCGCACAGATGGTTAAAGAAGTCGCTTCCCAAACTTCCGACGAAGCAGGCGATGGCACGACAACTGCAACTGTATTGGCTCGTCAAATTCTGGTGGAAGGCTTGAAGGCGGTTGTTGCTGGTTTCAATCCAATGGATTTGAAACGTGGTATTGATAAAGCTGTGTTGGCCGCTGTCGAAGAATTAAAGAAATTGTCTGTTCCTTGCAAAGACGACAAAGCCATCGCGCAAGTGGGCACCATTTCTGCTA
>CAZAXX010000011.1:0-41549 GCA_964489265.1 uncultured Coxiellaceae bacterium | reverse complement strand
AAGAAAAAGTTTAGTTTTTTCAGCGAAGAAAAAACGGGCACGGGCACGCACGCGGACACGGGCACGAAAAAGCGTGAGCCTACAACTCACGCAACCAACGCAACGCACCATTTCCCGCTGCTTTACCCAACGCAAAACAAGCCGACAGCAAATAACCACCAGTAGGCGCTTCCCAATCCAGCATTTCTCCCGCGCAGAAAACACCAGGCATTTTACGCAGCATTAAATGATCATCAAGTTCTGTAAAACTAATTCCACCTGCGCAACTGATGGCAGTTGCAAGTGGAGCAGGGGACACGAGCGGAACGTGAATTGCTTTTATTGCTTTTGCTAATTGTTTAGGATCTTCAAAAATTTCCTTGGAAAGAAATTCATATAACAACCCTAATTTCACACCCTGAATTCCTGTGGTTTTTCTAATATGATTTGAGAGTGAAGTCGAACCACGCGGACGTGTCAAAGCCTGCGTTAATTTTTCTATCGATGTATCGGGCAGAAGATCTAACGTCAGTAACGCTTGTCCTGTTGCCGTGAGTTCATCGCGTATTTTTGCCGAAGCAGAATAAATGAGACTACCTTCGACACCGTTTTTAGTAATGACAAATTCACCTTGCTGTTTAAAATCTTTAAAAGATAACGTAACAGACTTAACTGGCTGACCATGAAATTTTTCGCTGAAATGAGTAGACCATTTAACGTAAAAACCACAATTAGCTGGACTAAACGGTTTTACAGCAATCCCAGCTTGTATTAACCAAGCAACCCAATCTCCTTTCGATCCAAGCTTAGGCCAACTGGCACCACCTAAGGCAAGTATAGTTGCATCCGAGTTAATTTTATGAATTCCTGTCGGTGTGTCAAAAACCCATTGTTGATCTTCCCAGCCAGACCAGCGGTGGCGTAAATGAAAGGTTACATTGCGAGCTTGCAATCGTTGTATCCAAGCCCGCAACATGGGACTTGCTTTCATTTCGACTGGGAAAACGCGCCCGGAACTGCCTACAAAAGTTTTAACATTGAGTTCTTTTACAAAAGCCAAGAGGTCTGAAGGTTTGAAATTATCAAGATGCTTCACGATTTCATGTTGCTGATTGCCGTAACGAGTGATGAAAATTGAGTAATCTTCTGCATGCGTTAGATTAAGCCCACTTTTTCCAGCCATCAGAAATTTTCGGCCGAGTGATGGCATTGCTTCATAGACATCAATTTTTACATCGTGTTGACTTAATATTTCTGCAGCCATTAATCCAGCGGGTCCACCGCCGATAATTGCGATTGATTTGGTCATAATGGATATCTACTTTTATGGTTGTTTTTTTACTTGCTTATTGCAGATAGATGGTTATCATGCGGCCTTATAAAAATCACAACAAGTACGCATAAGAGGTACCTATGAAAATCCGCTTAAATGTATATAGAAATGGAGAAACAGTCAATATTTATGTAATGGCAAATGAATCAGAACCGCCATTTGAACTCAATGAATCTAAAACATCCATCGTTAAATTTCACCATACTCCCTTGTATGAAGCATTACAAAATGAAGGTTCTAATCCTAGGAATTATGATGAAGATTATTTTGTAGAATTTGACTCGAGAATGCCGTTCGCAGCATTTTGCAAAATACTTTATGAATCTAACTTTAACAATCCAAACAATTATAACAGATGGACACATAATTGCGCGCATGCTGCAGCTTTTGCTTTAAAACAAATTCCTGAAATAGACTTAAAGCTTCCTGGTACATTTGAATTGAATCATATGAATGAATCCAGTTTGATTTTCCTTCCAGGGTTTGTATTAACACCTTATACACTTTTTCTCGCAGCAAAAAAATCTAAAATAGAATCAAGACAACAACAAAAAACCTATGCAGATATTAAAAGAACTATTTGCAGTTTAAATAAAAATAAAAAAAATACGAACTCACAAATTAGACATGGTGTGGATAATATTATTTCTGAAATGCAGCATAGGCTGACAGAAACTCCGCATCATGCAGATTTTTATTTAATTGCATTACAACAAACTAATCAAATGCTGATTCAAGCAATAGAGGGTTGTCAGAAAGCTGGAAATTTATCTCCCTGGTCATATAAATACGATGCTACTTTATTTTATACGCGTACGCCGGGTAAAAATAAAAATTTGATTGAGGAATCTCTCGTACTTAGTATTCTAACTGGCTTAATCATTAATTCTCTTAAGACATACCTTCTCGGCTCTCCAACAACTGTATTGGAGTATTTTAAGCATAATCTCATTTTTTCTCCAGTTGCGGTGGCTACGCTCGTTGGAGTTAGTATTTATAGTTCTAATAAAAATACAGAAGAAATGCGTCGAGTCAAAAACACAAGAGAAACTTCTTTATCAAAAAGCATGTTTGATTTGTCAGATCAGTGCTGTGAAGCTCAACACAAATTAAGAAAGCGTTAGATGATTTCATCTGGTTAAACCAAGCGGCTTTGGTGGAGCAGGAAACCGATTTTCTGTAACAAAAGCATCGAGATTTCCGTTTTGAACAACACTAATTGCTTTTGGAGGAATAACGACTTGACCTTCGTTATCAATTGTTATTGTACCATCTGCTGATGTGACCTCATCTTTAGGCCTAGAAGATCCACCCTTAACTTTTCTTAAATGAACAGCTTTTTCTTCAGGATAAAAAAAGCCTCGAAAACCTTCTACATTGAAGTTATTGTCCGGATAAATAGTCTGCATCTGCCTCCAAAAATATCCAATTAAAGATTGTTCTAAAACACTTCGCGCTTTCACATCGGGTGATTTTTCATATCTATCTATGCAAGAATACCCAGAGTTACAACATCTGAATTGAAATTTAATAGGTCTATCTTTTAATTGTTCAAAACCATTGTCGATTAAAAGTTGAATTAAATAATCAATATTCATTCGATAATCAAAATCACCTTCACCAAGTGAGCCAAATCCAAATTTCCCCATATTTCCTGGTGTGCCGTGAGAAGTGAAGCAGAGTGATATGGGGACTTCTGGAGGTATCGTTGCAATGGATGAGATAAATTTAGCAAATGGAATAGCATCTGCAATGTCACCATGATATCCAGTAAAAATAATCGCTGGACAAACAGCAGGTGCTTTTGAAAAATTCAAAAACTGCATATCCCTTTTACACATAAGGATTTCATCCGCAAATTTTTTCTCTAGATCACTTTTATCTGCTTTTTCATAATCCGTTACCGCTTTTGTAGGCGCAATAACGAATGTTTGAAAACGCGAGTAATCAAGCTCAGTCTTTTTTTCTTCACCATGCGGAGCTGTGCTTGGATGGGAAAAAAAACCTGCTTGCTGATTTGCTTTAGGTTTGGTATTTGGTTTTGTTTTCGCATTTTCTTTTCGATTGGCACTCATATTGCTTTGATTCTCAGTTTTGTATTATTTAAATTATAACGTATTTTTACACCATGAAAAAAAGATATTAACTATTTGATTATACTCTGGAGTCAGGATTAAAAAATCACATACAAGAAAAATGATTGATTCGCTTTGGTATATAATTAAGAGATAACAATCATTCATGGAGTATTTTATGCAATCTTTTGATGAACAAAGAGATTTGCGTTTGGAATATCTTATGAAGGATGGTCCAGGTCTTTATGCGCGTATGCTGGCTCTTCATCAGTATATCAAAGATGCGGGTTATGATTTAGATCCAGAGGAAGAACACGCGCTAAATGCTGATTTTTCTCTATTGAGCTTTGTCTTGTTAGCATTAAAAAATAAAAATGAAATATTTCCAATTGAAACCGGCATTTGGGAAGATTCAGAGATTCCTACAAAACTTCCTCAATTCATTAAAAATTTTGATGCGCGCCATCCTTTTTTGTTGGATGCTGTAAATAACGCGCCAGATCTTATGGGTGAATTCAGGAAAAAGTATGTTCCTGCAGTAGAAGAAAAACATCCAGATAAAAGACTTCAGATTGATCAGATGGTAGTATTGCTAAAACAAGGTGGATATAAAAATAAACTTGAAGTAGCTCAAGAAAAAATTGACAAGAGTCCCAATCCTCGTCGTCTCAATGAATATAGGAAGTTCTTCAGAAGTATTAGGCTCGCATTGCGTGCTAATAAATGGGACGATATTAATCTTGATCTAGTTAATAAGAATTTTCTCGACGTCCAATTGAAGAGTCTTGATGATGAATTAATAAATCAGAATGTTATCGTAGCAGAAGCTAAAAAAGATTTTATTAAAGAGCATAAGGGAATTAGCAAAGGTTATGGCCTATTTAGTAGCGTAAGCTATGAGTGGACTTTACAAGAATTCTTGATACATGCAAGCAAAGGCATGCCCGCAGAGAAGGACGGTAAGATGAGCGACTCTTATAAAGTTTGCAAAAAATTGGGATGGTTGAATTCAAAAGGAGAGGTTCTCCTGCTCGCGGATATTGTAGAGAAATATCAAGCTAAGGCGAATAAACCTTCTGCTCCAACGCTGACTCGCGGCGATAGAAAGGAAGATTAATCTATTGCTTGAACAATCAAGTTAGCTTCCATTTCCCGAATTTTTTTGTAATCTTGCAAGATGCACTCGCGATTTCCCGTCAATGCAATAATTCCAATGCTAGTTAAATAGTCCACTGTTTGCGGTACACGATCACCATTTTTAAACCAAAGATAACTGTTGAACAAGGTCGGTAATTTAGACGTGTCAGCAAGCGCTTCCATATTCGAGATGATTCCGTTAGCGGGTGATTTTAAAAAAACTGGAACAACTAATTTTTTAAATAAATATTCTTTTGTGTGCACATCACCATCCGCATAGATTTCAACTAATTTATCTGCTTGACTACTTCCGGATGCTTCACGCGCAAATCTAACCACAGGGCCGCCACACATTCTGGCGCCCAACTCGATGAGCCGCGGGCCTTTTGCGGTAAGCATGATTTCTGTATGAGTTGCTCCAAAACGAATTCCTAATGCATCAAGCGTTTGTTGCGTATATGCAAACAATTCGCCAAGTTCTTCTTCACAATACGGCACAAACTCAACATAATCGTAAACTGTTTTGCGATCATGATAGGTTGCTTTGTTGTATTTAATTAAATGCGCTAAATAATGTTTTCCATTCGCTGAGACAGTACCAACAGCAAATTCCGTACCGATCGCTTGTTCTTGAATCACAACAGTTTCATTCACTTTTCCAGAGGTATGTGAAGGTTCAGTTAACACACGATTGAAAGCCGTTTTCCAATCGCCATTGGCTGGAATGTGAAAGACGTTATCACTTCCGCCTGACATCGGTGGTTTCACAATGAGTGGCGAATCACTTAATTCATTTTCTTTGATCCACATTGCCACTTCATTTTCAGATGCTGTATTGAGTGTTTTGAGATAAGGAACGCCAGCCTTTTGCAAAGCATCTTGCATGAGTGCTTTATGTAATCGATGCAATGATTTTTTTGGATCGTTGGCAAGTTCAGGTGTTAAGACTTCTGTTAAGTGTTCTGCTAAAGGAACGCTTTCTCCGGTACCTGGAAGAATGGCAAGCGGATTATATTTTGCAAGTATGTCTGCAATATTCGTTTGATCTGGAATGATCTCAACAAAGTCGGCAGTTTGAAGCGTGGATCCATAGCCAGCCCAATCAGGTGATTTAAGTGTGACTGCAATCGCAGGTATTCCTCTGGATTTAAACGCGGGCGCTAATTCTATTCCTGATGATAAGGGATTCACAATGACGACGGGTCTATTCACGAATTATCACTCCTTCTGACTTTTTCAAAAAAACAAACTGACCTATCAATACGATAATTAATAAAATAGCGGCACAAAAAGGTAGCTCAATTCCATGAAATCCAGCTGCAATAATTGCACCACCCACTGCAGTGCCAACTGCATTGCCTAATCCAATTGCTGAACCATTTAACGCAGCTAATATGCTTCCCTGTTTTTCTTGTAATTCAAATAAAATATGTTGCTGAGTGGTAGGCATGGCCCAGCCAAAAACGCCCCACATAAAAAATGGAATTAATCCGAAGTAAGGTAAATTCATCACAAAAGGAATCGTGATAAAAGTGACTATCAGACCCACCAAGATGAATGTCATAATCATTTGCGGTTTTTTCGTGAGATCAATAAAAAATCCCACAAACGAACTTCCAATAAAACCGCCCAATCCCCAGGAAAAAATAGTCAAAACAAGTGAATGAGAAATTCCCGATTGAATAACAGCCATGTAAGAGTAAAGTCCTAAACTGGCTGTCGCAGCAAAAAAAGTGATAGTAATAACGAACATAATTTTTTGATCAAGAAGAAGATAAAATCGTTCTCGCAATGATGGCATAACTGGCAATTTGATTTGCACATTTTGCAACGAAAAAATCACGAAGACCAATAAGCTCAATATGATCAAACAAGCAATAGACAATTGCCAATTCAAAAGTGATGAGAGATAAATCCCGAAGGGTACACCGAAAACAGCACCCGCGCTGTTCGCGCCCCAAATCATGCTCAAACGTTTCCCCCGGTTTGCTTCATCAGCAAAATGAAAGGCCATCGTGAGACAGGAGGGCGTAAAAATTCCAGTGGCAATTCCTGCGAGCGATCTGCCAAGCAAAAATAGGGTAATTGATGTAGACAGCAGCGTAAGTAAATTTCCAAGCAGAAATACAAGTAATGCAATTTGTATCACTTGCTTGAAGGGTTTTTTTGAAAAAAGTATAGAAAATACAGGCGCTGACAGAAAATAAAAAAAGCTAAATGCAGTCATTCCTTGCCCAGTGATTGCAATAGATTGCGACAGCGTGTGACTTATTTGTGGAAGAAGGCCGGCAATTAGAAAGGCGTTGCAACCCATTGTGAACATGGCAACGACGAGTGCTACAAAAATTAAATTTTTCATCAGGCAGTTATCTCAAATAGAGATTCAATTTTGTCGAGTGATGTAGATGATTCGATATAAGAATCAGGTCGCACTAAAATTGCCTGATTTTCATAGTGAGAATTATCACTCCAATAATGTGTCTGGTTTGCATTCGAATGAATTTGAATAACGTTTATAAATTCAGGTAAATTAAAATTGATTTCACGATCACCAAAAACAAGCAGACTGAATTTAGCATAATCCAATAGCGAATAAAGTCGTGTTTTAATTATTCCGTTAAAAATTTCAAAGTCAAACAGTCGTGAGCCACGCACGCCTTGCTCGCCATAACGAATTCCCATGCCTGTGATATTTCCCGCGCGTTTTTGTACGATCTTGACGTAGTCTTCTGCGTGCGTACCATGCTGAGAATATTTGGTTGAACGCACCAATTCACCTGAGCTGTCAATGACGCTTTGCGCAATCGGTCTACGCTCAGCTTCATAGCTTTTTAAAAGTTCTGCGGGAGCCGCGAAATTTATCACCATATTTAATTTCCACATAAGATTGAATGCATCTGCCAGACCGGTATTAAGTCCTTGACCACCATTGACAGAGTGAATATGACAAGCATCACCGGCTAAAAAAATTCGATCATGCACAAAAAATTTTTCAGCAACGGATTCTTTCACTGAGAATTGTGAAAACCATTCAATTTTTTTGAAAGTCAAAGAATGTGGCCGCATGGCAAGATTAATTTTGGCAATGGCTTCTTCTAACGTAAATTTTTTGGTATCCATGCGTATATAAAATCGATCAATATCACCTTCTCTCGGTATCCATGCGACATCGGATGTTTCTGCTTGAAATACTATGATTTCAGGCACTTTCGGAAAATCAGAATCAATCACACCATCGATGACAGCCCATACGATTTGCGGGCGGAAAATTTTAAACGGTATTTTAAAGTGATTGCGAACAAAAGACTGAGAACCATCTGCTCCGATGAGAAAAGTTGCTTGAATTTTTTCGCCAGTCGAAAGGGTAGAGAGACATCCTTCTTCATTCAACTCAATATTGTCAATGGTTGTTGAACGTCTTACTGCGGCGCCCAATTTGCAAAGTTTCTCATCCAACAAATTTTCAAGAAACGCTTGTCCAAGCATGAGAAAATGTTTATGCAAACAACCTTCGAGTTCTTCCCACCAGGACGATTGTCGCGAGATAAATTTTTCATTTGCCCACACGGAACTTGTGTTACAGGTTTTTCCCAAGGGATAGAGTTCTGAAAATAAATCAACTAACTCAAGAAATTGTAAAGTACGCGCGTTGAGCGCATCGGCTCTGCCGACTGTCAACGGCCCAGCTGACTTATCGACAATTACCGTGCGCATCCCACACAATTGCGCGAGGTAAGCGCACATGAGTCCCACGGGACCTGCGCCAACAATTACAATGTCAGTCACTTGCGTACTCATTTATAAGATTCCAGGCCAGGATTATCGAGTGGTGGATTACTTAAAACATGCACTCGTTGCAGATGACGTGGTGACTTTGAGACGAATGCTTCTCTACCATGCAGAAGTGAAAAATTATCTGCAATAACGATATCACCTGTTTGCCATTCATGCGCATAAAAAGTGTTTGGCGCATAGAGCGCTTGTGTTAAACCACGATGGAATTCTGCTAATTCTTCACTACCAATTCCAGTAAATTTTAATTCCGGTGGATTCACAAACCGTCCTTTGCTTTCCGTGTGTGGTTCATTATATCGAATCACAGAGAAATCTCTGTGGGGATGTTTATTAATAATTCGTGAAATAGTTTTACTATTATAAAATTCCATTTTTCGTTGATAAATCCCAGTCACTTTGTCCCACAGTTTTCTTGATTCAGGAGATGCATATTCTAATGCTAAAACAGTATTTGAAAAAGTTGTTCTGCCACCTTGTCCTGCGAGTGGTGCTTTCACACAATGAAAAATCTGAAATTCAGGAACTTGCGGGCGATACATGCCGTCCCAGTGTAATGGCACGTAACTATTATCAAAAATGTGATCTTCAGGATTGTCTTGTTCAATTAACTCGAGCACTTTTCCGAATGGCCAAATGCTTATTTCGCCCCATTTTTCGCAATAGGTTGCAAACGATTCGGCATTTTGAAATGTGTTAAATCCTCTTAATACCAGAAGATGTGCGCGATGAATTGTTTCCCGCAAAAAATCAACATTAAGATCACTCACTTTATCTAGTGAGTGCGAAGGTTCTATCAGTACGCCAAAAGGTTTGATCGATGTTGTTTTACATTTCATATAACATCCCTCGCAGCTTAGAAAGTTTTTGTTTATCGCTCAACTCATAATGACTAGGTTGCGCTCCGTGATAAACTAAACGTGCACCCAATTTTTCAGCTTGTTCGCGTTTAAGCAACACAAAATTTCCATCAACTTCAACAGCAACACCATGCCATGGTGTCATCCAAGTTTCAGCTTCCATTAGGCGAATACCTAATTTAGGTGTGCCACATGTCTGCGGATGTATTGAAAGCCGAACTGAATTGGGAAAATATTCTGTAATCAATGCACTCCAGGCTCTGCTGCGTTGAATAACGAAATAAGCACGTTTTCTGCATTCTTTTTGTAAGGCGCTGCGACTGAGTGTCTGTCCTGGATGAAGCGCATCTTCCACTAGAAAACGAGTAATACCGCAATACTGTCGATGCACTTCTGCATCATCCATGTTCTTTGGAAATTTACTTCCATTGCGCACGGCTTCTTGAAGAACTTCAATTGACTCGCCATATTGATTCATCACTTGATTGCGCATTTGATTAAAATCATATCCTTCATATAGCTCATCTAAATTAAAAGTAGATATACACGTGAGCGACATTTCCTCTATCAAGCGTGATAATTCTTTTTGATAACTTGTCACATCAGTATCATTCACACCTATCACATCATTAAAAATTCTACCGTCAGAACAAATAATAATTCGAGCACCTGGTACATGTAATTTTTGAATGTGTTTACAAAGACTATTTAAAAATTTTAGTGACAGTCGTTCAGCCATATCCGGAAGTGTGCCAAGCACCTTCGCAGGATTCGGTGATTTTGCTGGAAATGCGGGTAAAACAAATGTGATGGGGCGTTTCTCTTGAATAGCTGAAATAACTTGCTGTAAGTGTGGTTTAAGACAGTTTTCACAAATTGATGCTGCGCATGTTTTTTGAAAACTGACCATTCGACGAAATTGCATCACATCTTTCAGAATTTTTTGTGCTATGGAGGTAGTCAGTGCGGAAGAGGTTAGAGATTTAATCATAAGCAATTCTCCAACTACATTATGTTAGATTTTAGCATAAATAATTGGCAAAAAATTCAGATGAATAACTGTTTACAATACAATCATGCAATGTAAAAATGCACAACTTTAATATAGATAATAAATGAGGACGAGGACGTGTCTAGAGAGTTTAAAATAGTTCCAAATCAAGAAGTACAAGATCGAATTGAAGCTAATGCACAACACTACGGATATAAATTAGCAAATCTGATGGAGCTTCAGCATTTTTGTAAAAACGTAAGTGCTGATTTTAAGATGAAAGTAAAAGTTCCTGAGTTTTCACCTACGTCACACGAACAAACCAAAGCTCACCTTGATAGATATGCCCCGAGTTGGCGTACTTTATGGGCAAAATTCGTAACAATACAGGGAAAACATAAAGAATTACGCGCTGAAGGACTTGAGACTCTAGAAAAAATACGAACGCTTATTAAAGATACCTTTACTCAATTTCCTATCGAAGTGGATGAAGCTTTTTTAGCTGAAATATCGGCTGCCAATGCTGATTTAACTGTGCGTAGTACAGGAAAAGAAGATAGCCTGACATCTGCCAATCCAGGCGGTAATGAAACAGTGCCATCGGTTAAACCTGATAGAAAATCTGTTTCGACTGCCGACGGATTTGTAATTGCATCTTATTATAGTGAAAAATCATTAAGACAACGATTGCTGAGCCCACCACCTGCAAATGACATCACTCAAGAACCTTTCATGCCAGTTGCATCACAATTACGGATTGGTGAACCAGTAAAAAAATCCGCCCAAGAGAAAGATAAAAGTAGTGATCATATTGTTCGATCAGGCGTTATGTATACAGGCGAAAGAAATGTAACACTGCATCTTGCGCCTGGGCATGGTGAACTGATTGTAAATAGCAAAGCACCATTCGATAGCTTTTTTGTATCACGAGATGAGGTTGTTTATCCCGTCATCTATAAAAAGAAACATCGTTTAGCATCTATTGAAGAAAAAGGAGAGCGTAAATTAGTTTTCATAGACAATCCAACGCATCTTCAAGATGATCCATCGATTCCACCCGAAAAAGCCGCTGAAATAGCCAAGTTGGGGCGTCTGATTGAAAAACATTATGGCATGCCCATGGATGTTGAATTTGTTTATGATAGTCAAAAAGATACGCTTGATCTTGTGCAAGCCCGTCCCATTCCAAATGGCGATCGTGGACGGATGAAGCCTTCTTCTTTTCCGCCTGAAGTTGCTCTTCGCATAAAAAAAGATAAGAGCATTGAAAAAGCCAGAGGGACAATTATTACTCCTGCGGATAGCGCAGCCAAAGTGATAACCGATAAAAGTGAAATTCTAATATGTGAAAACATTGAAGAAGCACTAAATTTTTATCTTGCAAAGAAAGATTCAAAAATCAAAGCCGTTATTGTTAAAAATATGGCGCCTGGGACTTCTCATGAAGCCGCACAGTTCAATGCCAAAGCCATTCCTGTGATGCAAGTTGAGAATAAAGCGCAAATTGAAGAATGGTTAGATGAAAAAAATCCTGTCATCATTTTTGATACGCAACGTAATCAAATCGTAAAATGGACCAATAAAATTGAAAATTATGCGCTGGCTGAAGAAGAATTATATCAAAAGAAAATCTTGCAATATGGCATGTTTCGCTCTCCATTGCCGCCCGAGGTGACACCTGTTTCACGGTATGATTTTAAAAAAATAGTACAGCCGACTTTTTTTGCAAGCTTCAAAGATGAAATAAAAACAGGTATAGAAAATAAACCTGATTCCGAGATTAACAGACAAAAAATATATACTGAATTACAAGATCAAATTGAAATATTGGAAGCCGCACAAGCAGGACAGAAAAATGAAAGCGCAGTTCAAGCATTGCTTACAATTCAATTTCTTGTATTCAAATTATCAAAACAAAAAAAAGATGATCCACTATTTCAACATGCCGCCATATTCGCTGCGGATATTAAAAGATGCTTAGATCGATATGCATTAGCCGATGAGAATCATCATGAAATAATTCGAGAAGAATTATTAGATCTTATTTCTAAATTAAATGCTCTGATCATTAATCCAGGAAAAGCATTATTGTTCTCTGATTCAATTTATCAAAGAGTGCAAAAAGTTAAAGAAGAAAAAATCGCAAGGAAAATATTATTTGATAATGATGAAAAATTAAGTGGCGAACAGTTTTTATATTTTTCAGAAATAATTAAATTAAGAAAAATAATATTAAACCCGCAGCTACAGCAAAAGTGGTGTCAATTTGCATTGGCTTGCTGCAAAAAAGAATCTCAGCTGCAGCTGCTTAACCAGCTGATCAGGTTTATGGATAATTATAAAATTCAGTCTGATATTCTAAATATAATTTTCTCAGATTATGCAAGTCAAAATTTACCGCCCAAACAGATTCTAAGTAAATTAGCTCATGAATGCGCGCAAACTCAAAAAAGTTTAGAAAAAATTGAATTGGATAAAAGAAAAATATTAATTCAAAGTTGGGAACGGCGTTGTAATGAGTGGGGTAATCCAAGTAACTTTGATAAATTGTTCCGTGAATTTCAATTGGATATTGATGGATTAATAAATGATTTATCAATTGAAGCTGGACAACCTCGTTTAGTAAAAAAATCGATTTTAAAAACAGTTCAGGATTTAACTGAAATGATGGATAAAACAATAAAATCCATGAAAAGTAGTCCTGAATATGAAACAGATGAGCAAAAACATTTACAAGTGGAGAGGTTTGTAAAGTTACTTTCTTTGTATTATCAATTAATGAAAAAATGGCTGCGACAAATTGATGAGCGACAATTTGCTGCATGGGAATCACATGTCTTTCCGTTGTATCGATTAGGCAAAGAAGGTATGTTGAAAGCGATTGATAAAAAATGGCGAGAGCTGAGTAGATTGCGTGATATTCGACAGTTAAACTCTTCGGGAAATTTTTCCGTGGCATCCTGTAGACCAGGCAGTACTTCCAGTTTTAAAAGACAGTTTGTTGATAAAACAATTACACAAGAAGATTTGTTTACTTTCTTCCATCAATGCGCAGCAGCCAGCACTCTTTATTTAAGTGAAGGTACTAAAATTGATCCTGAGATATTACCTCAAGAATTACAACCAGTTATTCGAGCCTTTAATTATGTTGCGGTCAAAGGTAGCAAGGCTGATTTATTGAGCGTAGAGCATAATTATCCGTATTTACAACTCGAATATAACTTGCCGTTGCGAAATCATGCCGCTAAATTTATTGTTGAATACCATCAGGAACAAAAGAAGATTTCACTAAAATGCAATTTCTTTGGTTACAATTCTGATGGACACATGAGTGAGATTAGTGCGCTAGCGCGTGACGAAGGAAAAATCTTAGAAAAAATATTTGGAATCCGGGTTAAACGATTACCAGCTTATAATGCTGCAAGTTCTTCATTAGAATTTATTTGGGAAATGAATGATTCCAGTTTAGCAGACCTGGAATTTATATTACATGATGTACTTGCACAATATGCCAAAAATACATTCAATGGAAATAACGCGACTACTTTATTTTCTTTTATGCGGAATATTGAAGGATTGCCTAAACTTGTGGATTTAACCACGGCTTTAGCGAGCAAAATTAACGAGGAAGAAAAAGTCGATGCTAGCGTAGAAAATCTTTTCTCTAGACTGGTTAATCGTTTTGAAAACATTAATTTTAAATTATGGAATGAAGCTCATGCACAAATTGTTCTTGATATGTTGAGGTTGTGCGAGCTCGTTTCACGAAAATTAAAACCAGAAATTACCCAGAGAATGCTTGCAATTGCTAACACCCATGTGAATTTAATAAAAAATCCAAAGATAAAAGCTAGTGCTCTAAATAAACTAAAAATGTTTGAATATAGAGAAAATATTGAAAGCAAACAAGAGCCAATCAACGAAAATAGAGATAAGTTACTTTCTATTTTAGAAACAATAGATGAAATTTTAATGCAAACTAACTATTGGAAAGAAAAAACGAATACTTTTTATTGCAGCTTTCCTCCGGAAATTATTGCATTACGAGAAATTGTTTTTAACTCTAGGCTTGCAAATGATCGAACGACGGTGATTCACGATATTCAACAGATGGCTTCTAAAAAAGCTATGGATTTTGATAATCAAAGATATGTTGATCCTATTGTAAGAAATTTCTTTCAGAATTTATCAAAATTAGTGACTAGTACGGATGATTGTGAAAAAGATCTAAAATCCATGCTTGATAGCATTAAAACTAATACGGCTCCTAAGCTCAGTCATCTAACTCATAGTTCAGCATCGGGTAGGCGATTTAATTAGCTGACGGATTGTAAAAATCTCTTGTATAACAAGAAATTATAATTAACTTGTTATCCTGAACGAAGTGAACGTTCAGGATGACAACAGTACAATGTGCTATATTTAAAGGATATGACATGAAAAGAGGTAGCTAAAATGGCTCAGGATCGTGGCGAACAAAAAACCTCTGGCTTTGATTTCAATAAAGCAGCTCAATTATATAAAGAAAAAAAATATGCTGAGGCATTAATTTATTTAGACGATGTCATAAAATCCAATCCATCATCAGCAAAGGCTTATCTGGTACGTGCAGACGTTATTGCTGCTTCGAAAAAAATAGAGGATGCTTGTAAAGCTATTGCTGACTATAACCTGTATTTAATATTAAATCCGGATGCTAAAAAAAATCTGAAAAAAATGAGTAGCATTTTATATGCTAAAGCGCATTTATATGAAGATCTTGGCTTTTATGATATAGCCATCCGGATATATAACGAAGCGCTAGCTATTCTATCTAAAGATATTCCATCTAAAGATTCTGCAGTTATAGAAAAAACAAAAAATAAATGTCGTCAGCATCTTGCGAGATGCTATAAGCATGATCAAGAAGAATATCTAATCCATATACTAAATTCCATCGCTCGTGGTGATAAGGAGGATGCTGAATACTCTAAATTCTTGAGCAAATGGATGTCTGTACAAAAGACTCATGACTTAATCATTACGTTTATTATGAAAGAAATTCAATCCAGAGAAGTTCAGATCGTTTTGCTGGAAAAATGCCTGCAGAAAACAGTTCCATTAGGACGTGAATTTTACCATGACTGCAGGCATTTAAAAAAACCTGAATGGGAAAAACAGAAAGATGAAATTAGGAAACTTATAGAGGCACTGAAAAAAGATCCGACTTCTACCTTGCCGCCACCAACAAACTATTTGGATTTCTATCAACAAGCAGAGCATCATCAGAAAGCGCGTGAGTATAAAAAAGCTATCGAATTTTGTGACAAGGTTGTTGAATTAAAACCTGAGTTCACAGAAGCCTATTTTCTTCGTGGTCAATGTTATGCTTCGCAGTGATCGATTATCTCGTATTTATCGCTCTTGAAAAACAATCTCCCACGGCGGATAAGCAAAAGTTGTATCTTGCGACATATGCGAGCCATTTCTTACGCGCAGGAATTTATGTTGAACAGAAAAACTTTGCATTGGCAGTTGCTGATTTTATTCAGGCAATAGATGTAGCACGTCTGCATGGAAATCAAGTTGATGCGACTAATGCATCTTTAGGATTAGTAACTTTATTTGATAAAGAGAAGAAAATTTTAGATGAACTAAAGAAGATTGAACCAGTAGAGACTCAATTAGATCTTTTAAAAAAATGCCTATCGTATCCCCTGGACCCTAAGATTATAAAAGAAATGAAAAAACAAATTCAATCGCTGGAAAAAACACCGGAAGATGAAGCTAAAGCAAATAAATCCCACGCCAGACTATTTAAATCTAAGGTTGATAAAGACACCGAACCGGGCACTGAGCTTGCTGACCTTCACCTTCATTTGCCTAGGCGAAAGAGTAGTGATTCTTAGTGTCATTTCCACGACAAAATATCATTCCCGCGAAATACTGTCATTCCCGCGAAGGCGGGAATCTATCATGAATTATTACAAGGTCAGTTTAACAATTTGGCATTATCATAAGGGATTTATAGATTCCCGCCTTCGCGGGAATGACAGTATTTCGCGGCAATGACATTTTTTTCCACTCTATCCTGGTTTAACTAAAAGCCCAACATGTTCACTCGCATTTACTTTTTGTTTTCCCCTCTTTTCTTCTGGTACAACAGGCAAGACTTGTTTAAGTTTTTTCATAAAAAATGAAATTTTTAATAATAAACGTTCTTCAAGTACATTACATTCTTCTGAAATACCTCTTTCCAGGATTGAAGTTTGCTTGCTGATCTGATGTTTAATACAACAGGAAGTCAAAGAATACTGATAATTGCAATCTAAAGAACAATTTTGGAATGCAGTATAAGTTAAAGCCAAGACACCAACACCAAGACAAGCGTAACCCGTGATGCATGCGGGGGCGGCTGGATAGCAGGTTCCCCACGAGCAAGATGCGCCAAATGCACCTTTGCCGCAAGCTGAGCCAGCAATACAAAATGGATTGCAGCAACTACAGTTATTACAACATTGAGTGATACAAGTCGTGAAATTACAAAATGATCCAGACAGGGTGCAGCAGATGCCCGTAAATATTCCTCTGTCTTTGGGCCCTTTACTGGGCTCAATGCTGCAATTAAAACTCTTCTTTGATTCCGCTAAACGCGTCTCTAATTTCATAATCGATGCACGAATTTCTTTTTCTCTTTTTTCTTGATAGCGGGGTATCTGCAGGATCATCCATTGTAAATAAATGATGTTGAGCTGTGGCGAGTTTTTAATGAGACGTTTGAATCCCTTATTAAGTGTTAATAAGGACAAGATATTGTTGCCAGGCATGATAGTATCTCTTGAGTTATAGCGGGTGTTCTAAACACAGCTGAAATCCTTTTATATATTGTTAGTTATATCAATAAGCTACCAAAAATCGCCCAGCCAGAATTAGAACACATTGTTTAATTTTGTGTCATACTAAATTTAGTACTTTAGCGAGGACAAACATGAAAACACGAAAACGCGAACGATTGTACTCACTTAGCGAAGGTGTTAACGATAATGTCTTCAATAATATAAGATTTGATGGTGAATCCAAGGAATTAATTAGAAAAAGTTGCAACGAAACTTTTGCTGGCTTCCGAAGACATGCGGTTGTTGGTTTTGTGCCTAAAGCAGCTGCTTTGAACTCTCTCATAGTTGAAGCTCGATCTAGACCCGGGCTTCCTGATCACGCGGATGATGAGACGATTAAAAAAGCAAAGGAGATTTTTGGCAAAGGAAAATTTGTTGTTGCTCAAGAAGGTATGCCAGGTGTAGTTCATTTTGACACTATAAAACAGGCAGACAGCATTGACCCTGAACTTAAACAGCTGCATATGGAGCAGTGTTTTAAATTCATAGGGCTATCCTTTTACGTAACAGAGATGAGTGGAACAAAAATACTTTCATGGTTAAATCGATCGGTATTAAACAAGGAATTATTTAAGCGAAATGAGTTAGCATTAGCATGCTTAACATTTACCTTTCATGCAACTGTAGATGATATCTTAGATCATCCAGAGCATACAGCGGCCTATGGTATAGAACGTTCCGCTCCCAAAAGATTATTTATGAATTTTTTAGATTCTGCTGAACTAGATTTAGGTATTCGTTGTATACCTGACCGTGATTGCTACGAGGCAGAAAAAATCTGGGACAACATTTTAAAGGATAGCGAAGAAAAGCAAATCATAAAGATACAAGAGCTTTTAATGACAAATATCTATATTGGAGCATCACGACCACCTGATTCAGAGAATGCATCCTCCCATCCGCCGACAAATGGATATGATACAGAGCTAAAAGATATCTTTGCAGCTGCGGAAAAGAATGAGATTTCCATTGACCTTGATTTTGTACCCCCAGTTTTTAAGGAAACAACTAAAAATGCAACTGCGTTAATGATGGCTGTTCGGCAAGGTTATTTCCAGATAGTTTCATTATTAATTGGAAAAAATGCAAAACTTGAGACGAGAGATGATAACGGACTGACTCCTCTTTTATGGGCAGCACTTAATGGAAAATTTGAGATGGCTGAACTTCTTATTAAAAATGGAGCTGCGATTAATACCGAAAGTAAAGCTCATGGAACAGTAATAGACTGTTTTTCCCATAGTATTTGGAATTTAATTTCAAACAAAAATATATTGAATATTGCTGATAGAAATAATGCTATTCATATTATTAAAGATTTCATAACTCGATTTTCGCAATTTCCAGAGATGATGCGGGGTTTCCCACAAATTTTATATAAAAAAAATTCTCTTGCTGGGGATAATTCATTGATGTCATATCTTGAAATAGAACTCGATACACATTTAAAAAATAATAATTTCAAAGCCGCGAGTGAATTGTTGAATGGCCTCCCAGTATTGGTAATAAAAGATTTAATTGATACTAAAGATACTGCTGAACACACAAAACTGTTCTATGCTATTAACAATAAAAATAATGCACTTTCTCAATTTTTAATTGAGCATGGAGCTTCCATTAACTTTGAAGATATAAGGGATTGTAAGGATCAAGCTCTTCGTTTAAACCTAGTGCACTGGACAAAAATGCGTGGTGATGAATACAAAGAGAATCCGCTAGATAAATTCAATTCAGTGTCCTTACCTACAATGACAATGGTATTTGAAAAATCAGATGATAACACTCAATTCTATGAATATGTAAAGCGTTGTGATTTGATATCATCTAAGATACCTAAGGAAAATATTCCTCAATCTTCAAGATATGAAGCAATTAATAATTTATATAATATAGCTAAAGAATTTAAAACTGAGCAGGAGTTCTTAGATGAGTTATCTTTTTTTTCCAAGCTGGACCACTGTATTAGCCAATTAAACCCAGACGTGAAAAGTGAGTATCTATCGGCTTACAAAATGTATGCGAACCGAAGTATTGATCTAGATGTCAGAAAAATGATATTGGATGACATTGCACAGAAGATTACAAAAGGCAATCTTGACAAAGAACAAGAAAATTTAATGATCTCTTTCATAAATGAAGAACAGCCAAACCCAGTCGTCACTATGCGTTTTAATCAAGGATCCGCCACGTAGAGTTAAATTTTGCAAGATTCAGGACAAATTCTTTGGAAAAATTACAGAGACAGTTCAGTGCGGGATGACGGGAATAGCTTACTTTCTCAACCTCGATAATCTAGCCACATATTCTTTATCAGATTCATTTTCTCTTTTTTCACGAAAATCTTTTCCGTAGAGTGTTGCTGATGATTTTTTATGAGAAACTTTTTCCTCTAGATTTTGCATGGATTGTAGCTTATCTTGCAGTCCAACTGTCGCTTCTTCCACAGCTTTTTTTCTAAAATCCGGAAAATCATTTCGTGGATCGCGCAACATAGTTAAATACGTTTCTAGCTCCTCCAGGGAATTTGTCTGGCCACCTTTTTTGACATGTTCCCAGTAGTGTGTTCCCAGCATGTCTCGCAATCTTGTATCATATTCTTTTTCTTCAGGTACATACTGTTGAAATAACTCTAACGCTTTGGCAAATTGGCCGTGCTCTGCGAAATTGATAATGCGATGATCTTTGCCAAGTTGTTCATGCATTTTTGCTAAGCGATTAATGGTACTTTCATCTAAGACAATATTATCTATGATTTTTCCTATCCCGACTTTTTCAGCACAAGCATTTAATGCACGAATGCAAGCAGGCATTAAGTAAATTGAAGTACGATATAAAAGTGAATCGTGCACGATAGATGGATTAGTTTTGATTGCCTCTAATGTTTTCCTTGTGAGTGCAGCACTATCATGTTTAATGACACTACCTAATTTAAATTGCCAGCCATTTGCATCTTTATAAAAAAGAACATTATCTAAACCAATGGTATCCAGCAAAAGTCCGCTTCTTTTATAAAACTTTTTATATTTCGTTAGAAATTCACGCATTGCTACTGCTAGACCCGCATCCGTCTCAAGCAGTTTAAAAATTTTTTCAAAGCGCGGGTTGAGTAAAGGATAATTTTTCATGACATAGAAACTTGGTTTTACTTGCTTGTCTCCCAATAATTCCCTATTTGCCATTTGATACAAATGACGCTTCGATTCAATGAGTAAGGGATCACATTCGATGGGTACGACATTAAAACCAAATTGTTCTTTGCTTTCAAAACAAGAATCAAAAGGTACGACTGACACAATAGCCACTTGTGTTTCGTGATTTGATTGAAGATTTTTTATTTGTCGTATTGAACGGTTTTCAACAATACAACGCGATGGTGCGAATGTCTCATATAGTACTTCACATTGATCATCATGCATTTGTAACGGTAGCGCGAGGTCATCTTTATTTTTTCCTGCTGTGTCTCTCATGACTTTTAACAATAATGCAGGATGCTGTTTCGATCGAAAGATATCATGCGTGCCGCCACCAGCAATTTTTTCCAACGTAGCAAGATCAATTACGCCATCAACATCTGCGATATCTGTTAAAAATGACGCAACCGTTGTATTGGGTTGTGCCGGCATTTTTTGTGAAATAAACGACGTGGTCGAGGATGTGGTGTTTCTGCTATTAGACATGCTTATCTCATTAGGATAAATCTGCAAGCAGTGTATAATATCTGGAAGAAAAGTGTCAATAGGGCGCTGTTATGCCCAATTAAACTGCAGAGAATTATTTATTATTAAGTCTCTTTTTAAAATTCTCAAAACGTTTCTTTTCTCGATCGGCGTGGTGTTCTACGCTTGTTCCACCATATTGAAGTTGCTTCAATCCAACTATCCAAAATAACATGGGCACAATGTACATCCAGCATACTAAATAAAGGATATAATCGGATGCTTCAGATAGTGAGAGATCATTGGAAATCGCGTGATCGGTTGCTTCATAGGTGAATGTCGAAAAACGAAAAAGTTGAAATAATGCTAAATAGACGATAGGGAAGACACCGGGTTTTTTGATTAGCCAAAGTAATCCAATCAGCATAGCGAGCACTAAAACAATTACCGTCGTGATAAATGAATGTGTATAAGTATCATTATTTTGTATGAGTCGCAGAAGTTGCCAAAGAATATCAGCTAAAATCAACGCGCAGCCGGGAATTAGATAACGATTATTTTTTTGAACCAGAAAAAATCCTGCTAAGCATAATGTCGCAGCTAATAGCATGGGAAGTAGAAATTCAAACCCCAGTTTTTGGGTAATTAAATCAGCTAACCAATATGCGATAAACACTGTAAAAAAAGTATATTCTGTGCTGACATCATGTAAAAACCATTCGGGTGGCAGGATCAAGGAAAATAAATTTTTTAATCCATAGATAAGAATAAAAACAACTAATAGGCTGCCTAACAATGCTTCATTGGTATAACCTGTATAGAAGCAAATAGCAGTAATAGACACAGTCAGAAATACAACCCAAAAAAACAATTTATATTTGTTGTATTTAGCGAGTAGCATCGTTTCTTTTGCAAAATTCCAAAAGGAAACAGGATTATTTCGATCGTTGCGTTTTTGCCACCAGCGCGCAAAGTCTGGCGTCAGCATAAAAAGCAACATAGCTACAACGATAGAATAAATTTCCTGTAGCCACATCTCATGATAAAAATTAGCTACGAAGCTGATAGCAGTCAGCAGTAAAAAAAGATAACGCCATTTAATGTTTTGAATTTGATATGCAATGGTGAGAAGAATGAGTGTTGGCATCGACTATGTCCTTATAGGTTCTGCACTAACTAGTATGGTAAGTACTATAGCTTGTGGGGTTGTTCAACTTCAATATGAATCGTTATCGTGGGGGGTATTGTCATCCTGAACGAAGTGAAGGATCTCCGAGTTATAACATGGAGATCCTTCACTTCGTTCAGCATGACTAATATTGCGTAACTCGTTCTTTGACATTATACTCCCCAAAAATATAACCCAGAGGAGTAAAAAAAATGTCCAAAAATGAATTAATTTGCCGAATCGTTCTGAAAATCACAGGTGATCAATCGCTTTTAAAAAGCTGCTGTCATATCTTTTAAATGGCAGTTTTACTCGAGCTTTCCCATCTGATTGGTTATGAAAATGAATCAGTGGTGAGCCTATTCCAAAAAGAAAATCCTGAAATAGCGGCTGGACAAGCGAAACAAATTTTTCAGGATTTATTAAGTTGGCTCTGGTTAAGCGAGCACCGCTTTCAGCGCCAACTTTTAACGCATATGATCGCCCCGTTAGAAAAGCTGGATAAGATGTGGCATTGTTTTATTTTACATACCCAGGATTATACCGACTTTTGTCAAAAACATTTTAATCGTTATCTGCATCATTCAGTAGAAACGCTTGGAAATGAATATATCATGTCGACTGATGAATTATCTGTGTATCTTGGGGATTGCTTTGATCAATTAGGTGAAGGTTGGTTGCTAAGAAATTTTCATGTTGATTAAAATGCCCTTATAATACTTTGCTATTTTAAAAAAGGAATTAACATGAAACTTATGGAAAAAATAATACTTGTGGCAGTCATGTCATTTTTAACAATGCCGGCTTTTGCAAGTATGACTAAAAAAACGGCTTCACCATCGCCAGAAGCCTGGGAAATCAAAAAGCAAGATGATGGGTATCTTTTTCTGCTTTGGCCAGAAAATCCTAACAAACTTATCCTGCATGTGAGTGAGACGACAAGCGCAGGTAAAACATCCGATTACGTGACAGTCACCTGTAATGGTAAAGACAATCGCATGGCGCCAAATACAACATTGACATGTTATGGGAATTTTCAAGATACGATTTCACTGTTTGTTAAACCAGAAGATTTTCATAATGGCGCTGCAGGAACTTCTCTTTTGACGCCTAAAGATTGATTGTCCAGAGCGGGCTTTTGTCATCCTGAACGAAGTGAAGGATCTCTGCGTTATAACATGGCGATCCTTCACTTCGTTCAGGATGACAAAGCGTGCGCGATGACGCTAGTTCAACACAAATCACGAGGATAATGACGAGTAGTGTGGCTCATCGCTTCTTCTTTGCAACTTGCAAAAAAACTCTCCCCCGCAAAAAAATTCTTAACCATGATATCGATTGCCGTTTTAATAACTTCAGTTTTGTCCGTCTTTTCACAAATTTCAAAATGCGGAGCCTGAATGGTAAGCGATTTTAGCTTGCTGTTTGTTGTAGGAGAAAATAGCAGTGAATTATTGCATGTTTTAATGCATAGGAGATGCACGTTAGAATTATTTTCTAATAGTTTGCCAATGTTTGCTGTGTGCGCATTCCCAACTACAAAAATTAAATCATTTTTTGTTTTTATAATGGATCTATACATTGCTGCTTCCCTGGGTTTGCTTTCAGTTGGAATTAAAGCAAGATTAACTATTTTAAAAATATCTAATTTTTCAACATCGCCATCAAAAGCAGATTTTTCATCGGTCCCAGCATATTTGATGTTAAGTGTTTTTGATAAATGAATTAAATAACTCGTGTTTACACTGGATTGAGTCATTTTTTCTTGTTTTGAAATAAATTGATGATCGCCTTCTAATATTGCATTTTTTATTCCAAGTATATTACAAGCAATGAAG
Source organism: uncultured Coxiellaceae bacterium (assembly GCA_964489265.1). Classification (GTDB taxonomy): domain Bacteria; phylum Pseudomonadota; class Gammaproteobacteria; order DSM-16500; family DSM-16500; genus CAYRUP01. The sequence continues at coordinate 17,845 of CAZAXX010000011.1, read as the reverse complement.
ATAAGTGTTTCAATGAAGAGAGAGTGATTAGAGTGATGAGTTTCACCTAACATCAAAACAAATTGTTTATTTTGTTCTTTTGCCTCTAACTGTTGATTCTCGATTTGAGCCAACACCGTGTTGAAGAATGCGATGACTTTTTCAGGGCTTGCAAAGAGAGGGTCATTTTTTGCTTCAGTTTTAGTTTCTCGCGTGCTTTTCACAATAACACCTATTTAGCCGACTACTGATTTAATATTGTACTAAATAGGCATTAAGGTTAAATTAAGAGCAGTAAATAAATAATAGCTCTTTTATTCAAAGAGTTATCGGCTATCACCCGGCGGCAATACGATTGCATGACCCACATTATCCACATTCATCTGTGCGCCAAGCTTATCATTCGCAAAATCATTACATAGCGGATCTGTAACAGTGCTTTCCGCTTTAGTCACTTTACAGTTTGCTTTTGATAAATTTTTAGTAGCTGGATCTACCGTAATTTCCGCTGAGAACGACGAGTTTTTATTAGATATTTGCATAGTTAACTGATGTGAAGTTGGGTCAAAATCAGCGAGATTAAATGGAACTACATTCGCTTGATCTGTTGGTTTTGCAGTAATGTTTTTACCAATCACAAAAGTATAACCACCCCAGTTAGGCGCATAGCTCAGTACAAAATCAGAAGAACCCACAGGCGTTTTCGGCACAAAAGCTTTTTTATTCGGTAAATGAATATCGGATCCTAAATCAATATATAAATCTTGCACGTCAGGTTGGTATATATTTCCAACCGAATCGTCTATCGAGAAAGCGTAGATTTGCAAATTCAGATATTTATGGATAAATGTGACATACGGATTAAGACAGTAAATGCTGTCGTATTCAGGATACAAGTGCGCCGGATTTTTATCTTCTTGACCATTCACATAGGACAAGCCTCTTAACAAGGCAATCACATAGCCTGCATAAGGCGAACTTTCATAATTATAAGGCGGCACATATCCATATAACGCTGCCAACAATTCATTGGTATTTGGAATGGGTTTGATTTTTTGAATGGTTGTCGCAAAAGCCACGCAGTCATCAAACGATCGCTCGCCATGATTCGCCTGACAAATATCAGCAGGTTTGCCACTCGTCCAAAATAGCCAGCGGTTTAATAAAGTTTGACGCATGGTAACGGCAGTAGGAGATAATTGATCGTTTGATAATGCAAACATGTTATAGGCACCCGGTATTTTGCTGCTGTTTGCAAACGTAGGCCAACCGGATTGTTGGGTAAACAGATTCATTTTTTTGGAAATATCGTCAGTTTTTCCTGACTCGCCATCAAAAATTCCAACCCAGCCATCTGAAGTACCATCTTTATAGACGGCTTCTAATTTGAAAGGCACGTGATAAAGTGAATCAACGCCAGAAACATCGTAATCCGTAAACGATATTAATTGCTTCTTCTCATTTTTATCAGCCCCAACGGTATATTCAACAAAATTATATTCATCACCCAAGCCAGGTGCAGCACCTGCTTTATAATTAATTGGTTTATCAGAGAAATATACTCGTCCCGCGCGATGATTTTCAGTTGCCTTCAGCACAATATTGGCTTGTTGTCCTTTATGCAACATACCCAGCATTTCAGGATGAAGTGCGGGATCAACAAAGGTCAAATCGGTGACGAGATAATACTGATCCACATCGGAATCATTAAATATCTTTACATTCCAATTCGTATTGTCACGCGCATGCGCGAGTGTGCTTGCCAGCAAAAAAAGGCTAAACAGAGATAATTTAAAATTTCTCATAAACAAGGTTCCATTCGTTATCGGGATTTGGCGTCACTTTGGGCTAATTTGAGACGTGTGTCAATTTTATCGCATCACAGCTGTGAATCAGCTTAGGGACAAGCCCTAGCAATAGCTTGGCAAAACGTTTCTGTGGATCGAGAATTCGCCCTAAAAAATAACTCAGGCTCAACCCCCTCACATTCAACTAAAACTGGGCCATTTTGGGTCTCAATAATATCCAAGCGCAAATACAATAATAAATTGGGATCGCATTTTTCGCGAATAAGGGCATAGATTCGATCTGCAAACGCTATTATGCGCTGGCTGGGTGTGCGTGAAAAATCAAGTGAACCACCTCGCTCAGCATGGACCATGATGGATCCAGCCGCGGGTTTTTTATGAATAGAGTGACTATATTTTCCGCCTAAAAATATGAGCGACCATTCGCCTGCAGTGGTAATTTCCGGAATAAAATCCTGAATCATATAGCTGGAAGTTATTAATTTTTTATTAAAACTGTCTTGGTATTTGTTGGCTTCTGGCAGCGAATGAATATGATATAACCCCATTCCAGCGGCTGAAATGCAGGGTTTAGCAATAAATTCGCCATACTTTTCAAAGTAACTTCCCAAGTCAAACGTAGAACCTTTTTCATAATAACGGGTAGGAATAACGTGAATCCCTTCTTGGGCTAAATCAGCCAAATAATGCTTATCTAACAGCCACTGCATCAAGTTGGAAGGGTTGGCCACGCGAATATTATTTTTTTCTAAATCACTTACCCATTGTAAAAAATGTTCTATATTTTCATCACTATCCATGTAATCCCAGGGCGAACGAACGATGACTAAATCGATATCCTGGATTACTGTGATGGGTGAACCCCAGACAACTGGTTTGACGTCAAACCCCTGTTTTCGTAGCTGATTTACGGCAAGTTGATCATCCGGTGTAAAAGGTGGTTCCACAGGAATAAAGTCGGGCTCGGCAAGGGTCGGGAAAAAATAGGTTAATTTTTCTGCCGCGCAGGTGATGAAACCAATTTTCATTTAGTGATCTCTAGGTTGTTTTAAGAATTCGTTAAGCTATTTTGAACTATAATTTAGGCCATTAAATTAAAATTATAATCCAAAACGAGAGAGCGTCCTAATGAGTCTTAACCGTGGAACCGAGGTGGTGGCACCATACCCCTATCACTTAGATCGTGAGCAGTTAGCTCGACTTGTTCCCATCAATCCAGGTATTCAACTCAACGTCGAAAATGACGCCAAGGGCGATGATGGCAAGAATCAGCTGAAAAAAGACATTCCGCGCGATTTTTTTAAAATTAATGGAAAATCGATACCAACCCATTTTACGTTAGAAGAATTTGAAGCGTATCTGCGTAACGACGCCCAATTTTCCGACCAAAATATTCAATGGTTGTTCAGACATTATTGTCAAAATCCTTCGTATATGATGGTAACACCATTTAAAAACGCCACTGAATACGAAGCGTCAGCACCTGACACTAATGATTGGTGCATCAATATCTATGAACAAGACGGTGTTCTTTATTATGAAACGACACGCACGAAATTCGCTATCCATTTTTTAAATCAAGAAAATGAAACGATAAGTATACCTTGTGGCGACAAAACAAGAGCATTGCATCGGTTGAGCGAAACTGGTTTTGAGTTGCTCGATGTCAGTTCCTTTAGCAAGTCGCTCATTACTCTTTTAACTGACAATAATTATACTCAATTTAAAGCGGATTTATTAAATAATTATTTGTCTGAAGTAAGCAATCAACACTGTAACGATTTAAAAAATGACATTGAGGAAATTGTAAAAAAAGAAATTCCCCAGGTTTATGAATGTTATTGTAATACAGTAGTCTGGGAAAAAAATGAAGCTGACAACCCAAGACCGGTAATCCAAAACAAATTCAACGTTAATTTGTTCGTTGATGATGAAAAAAATGAAGTAACTAAAAATTTATATGCTAATAATAAACAATTTCGAGTCACGGTTGACCAATATAAAGCGACGCGTGAATTAAGTAAAATCCCTGCAATTGAAAACAAAACATCGTTTGAAAAACTGAATTTATTTGAACAAACATTCGATCGAACTGCGCATGTGATCGCGCAAAATCGTGATAGTAAAACAGTATTGTTTTTAAAATGTGTCGCATCTGTATTTCTAAAACCCGCCTCATGTGTATCGACAACCGCTTTGTTTTATTATTCAAAATTATGGTATTCAAAAGGCACTGAAGTAAAAGATGAATTGAAAAAAGTGATTTCTACGCCGCGGAATAGTCCTCCTTAAGAGCTCTTTGTCATGCGTTAGGAGGAGCCAAAGCACTTCCTTGTTCTTTCTTTAATTTTTCTAAACGTTCAGCCGCAACACCCAGTAACCCACGCGATGTATTGGGAGTAGAAACTGCTGCAGGCAAATAAGATGTAAGCGGATTTTGCGGTGTGGAAAATACTACACCTAATGGTGTTTCAGGATTCATGATTTGTTCTAACGCCATGATTTCCTGGTTTACTGGCCAGGTTGCGATGACATCAAGAATGTATTTTTTATCATGGGCAAGTTTGTTAAGTTGTTCGGTATTGGCAAGAAGCGCGGTCGCGCGAGCAAAATCATGCGTCGTTAATTCCGTTCTATTAATAAAAAGATCAAGCAGCATTCGCTGGCGTCCCGAATTCCAAAGAAACATTCGATGGACTGAGTAGATAGATAAGGGCGAGCGACCTGTGATTGTTTTTTTAGGTCTAAAACCTTGTTTCGCAGAACGGTCTTCAGCCTCTTGTAAAAACGTCGCGGTTGCCTTATTGCAATTTGCAGAGAATGCATTGTCTGCAGCGGGAAACATGTTAAAAAATACTAGGCGCTTTGCAATTCGATTAACGCGATCTTCGTTTTTCTCTTCTACCTGGGATTTAACGTATTGTAGACAGGTAAGTTGTTCCTGAAATACTTCATAGACATGAGTCGCTTTTATAGAGTCCAGCACAACGGAGTAACCTGTCTGCTTTTCAAAAGCCTTTCTATCACCTAAACATACTTTTTCATCAGGACTTAATGGAAAGCAGTAAGACGTGGGCTCGAATGAATCGGGCACCTTAATTTTCTCACGGGATAGGTGCCATTCGAAGCCTAAATAAAATGTTTTCGATGATTTTGAATAATTGTAAAAATTGGTTGCTACGACAGTATATTCGTGTATTGGCACAAACTGACCGCTTAATGCGCGGTTGGCATAGTAAACTTTTACGGGACTTAGTAAGAGTTCTCCAAGCGAGTTGAGTTCCTCTATTACTTTTTTAAAGTTCTCAGCTGGAGTAGGTTTTACTTCTTCTTTTACTTCCTCAGCTCTTGAATCCATATTTGATTTTCTCCATTTCTTTCACTGGGCAATCGTGCTTATAATTAACAAAATCACTCCAGGGAGGGGCGCATGTCTTTAAAATATAAAGCTATATCCAGCTGTTTTCTAGCAATGTTTTTCATCTCTTCTTCTTATGCAAGCAAAACCCAGTATTGCCAACCTTATTTATCTGGCTTACCTAAAGAAGCTAATATGATAGCTCCAGATTCACCGACACTCAAAAAATATATTTTGCCTGGCACACCTGCTACTAGTCAGTGGGGTGTTTTCGATAATTCAACCACGCCGGTTTTAACAATTAATCCAGGTGAAACTGTCGTCATTGAAACATTAGCTGCAGCAGCCAATCAAGTCGTCCCTGGCACGACTATCAAGCAAATTATCGAGCTGAATACAGCGGTCGAAGGGCGAGGGCCGCATACGCTTACAGGGCCTATTTACGTGAAGGGTGCAGAACCAGGTGATACGTTAAAAATCCACATTAACAAAATTATACCTCGCTCTTATGCATCAAATGATAGTACGCCTGGCAAAGGCTTATTTCCGGAAATTTTTGGAGATAAAAATCCTTACGTCAGATATTACTATCTCGATCTTAAGAAAATGCAGATGGCATTTTTACCTGGCATCACGATTCCACTCGCGCCATTTCCAGGCGTAGTCGCGGTTGCACGCAAAGAGCCTGGAAAATATAGTTCAGGGCCTCCTGGGCAATTTGGTGGGAATATGGATTTGCGTGAATTAACTGAAGGTTCCACATTGTATTTACCGGTTTTTGTGAAAGGTGCGTTGGTTTGGTCGGGTGATTCACATGCAGGGCAGGGTAATGGTGAAATTGATTTAACTGCAATGGAAACAGCATTCAGTGAATTTAACGTGACAATTGATGTTATAAAAAATAAATCATTAACCTGGCCACGCGCAGAAACGAAAACAGATTGGATTGCCGTTGGTTATGATAAAGATTTAAATAAAGCATTTGATATTCTGCAAAATGAAACGCTTAAACTTATCATGGATATACGTCATGTCTCAGCCGATGAAGCGGAAAAAATCATGCTAGCAACTTGGAATTGCCCAATTGCAGAAGTGGTGAATGGCGTGCAGGGTGTTTATTGTATGGTTCCTAAAAATTCTCAAAGCAAGCCAACTTTACTGAAGTCAGATAACGCCCAGTATTTTGTGACGCATGGCAAAAATGCGGATTTGGAAGCAGCAATGAAAACAGCTTCGCTGGCTATGATTGACAAAGTTTCTGCAGAAAAAAAATTAACGCGTGAAGATGTTTATACATTAGCGAGTTTTACGATGGATTGTCGTATTGCGCCGTATGTGAGTGGGGAGAAAGAAGTTTATTGTAAGATTGCAAAGAAGTTGTGGGTTTGATCTAACGAAGGCGTTGTCATCCTGAGGGCTCTGTCATCCTGAACGAAGTGAAGGATCGCTACGTTATAACATGGCGATCCTTCACTTCGTTCAGGATGACAAAAGCAGCTATTATGATGACAAAACCCCGTTATTAATGATATTTCAGTTCCCTTGGACTAAATACTTGTTCCATGCCACATTCATTTTCGTCTTCTTCGGGAGCACGTAATGCATATCCAAATCGTTCATTTTCTTTGATTCTTAATTTCCAGCCATCCGGGAACTTTTTCAGCTCGGTTTCCTCAACTTTTACAATACCAGGTCTTACTGGGTCATCTACTCTGCCACCCTCAATAGCACTCTTTATTTTTGGCATAACAATGCGTTGACGGTCGCGCGGAATTTTTTCTTTCATTTCATTTTCATTATAACGAGTATAACAACGACCGCTCGGATGTTGATTTAAATAAAAAATACTGCCATTCAGACGAATTTTGGGAGGAATGACTTCATTTTTTTCTTCTACACTGGGTTCAGCAGAATAAGAAATTTGATATTTACGTTTTTCTTTTTTCGGCGCGGGTTTATCTTCTTCGACAGGTGTAGTCATCTCGGATGATTCACAAGAAGCGGCTGTCGTATTGGAAGTAGGATCAGCTAATTTGATACGCTTTTCGAGTTCCGATTTCTTGACCAAGTTATCTTTAATTACTTGTCCAAATCGAGTTGTTATTACATCATCGAACGCAGAAAAATTGACTTTTATTTTGATTGGGTTGACAGCTACGCTGGCAAGTGTAGCCGTAAAAATAAGAAGCATGAACTTCATCTGTTGCTCGCTTTGGGTCTCGCTAACGTGCGCAAGAAATTTGGTGTTCTCTGGTGCGCGCGCATTCAAATAATCAAATATAAATTTTTGAAACAACATGAGCACAACCATAAATCCAATACCTAACTTCAGATTACCCCAATTAAGGTATTTCAAGCTTTCTCTGTAATATACTTCCTTGTTTAAACAAGCAAGCGTTTTTTCCCATGCTATTTCTGAAGACTCTAGAACGGGTGTACCTTTAAAACATTCCGCGGCTTTATTTTGGTACTCTCGCAAGCATTCAATGTGAGGATTGGCATTTAATGTTTTAGCTTCATCAGCAATCTGTTTTTTTAATGTTTGTATTATTTCATCATCAGAAATAGCACCAATGCAATGCGTTAAATCTTCTATAATTTGGTCGATTACTTCTTTGCTCGCAAAGTTCTTAAGCTGGGGATTACGTTCAAATTTAACCTTTAGGGCAGAATATAATTTTGTACCAAAAAAATGAGAATATGCGCTTTCAAAATAATCTTCTTTATCGCTGGGTTTTAACCCTAATAAATAGACACACAGCTGAGAAAGATTCGTACGAATAGTTGGATCTAATTTGGATAAATTGATATTGATGATTCGCGTGGTCGACATCGGAATGCTACCTCTTCATTTATAATAGTTACAACCCCTTGTTTTGCTTGGTAAATGTACATCTTTAACCTTAAGGAACTATTAACAAAGATAGAAGATAGGCAGATCATGATTTCGTTTATAAACAATATCCTACGATATTTTCAGTTATTTTCTCCGCCACTTCTTGTTCTTCTTTTCCTTTAAATGGGTTAAATAAAGAAGATCTAATTGAATAGGTGAGTACAAAATTCCTGGCTGTATCACCAGCCGGCTCATCATAAAAAGTATATTTGTAACTAGAAAATTTTTTCACCGCATTCAGTAACGTTACCAAATAGATTTTAATCATTTGCTCGCTGATGCGTTGCCCTGGGCAGTTTCTAGAGCCTATACCAAATGGAGTGAAAACACCTTCCTGTAGCTTCATCTCGGGACGCAGTTGCTTTTGTTCATCGAGAAATCGCTCTGGAGCAAATTGATAGCAAGGATATTTAGCGCTACCCATCTGACTGGATGAATCAAATGGAAACATCACTAATGAATTCGCGGGAATGTTAATATCATCAATTCTAATTTCGGATTGAATATTACGTATAATTCCTGTTCTTGCCGCATAACGTAACGTTTCTAAATAAGTTGCATGGAGCAACGGCATTTTCTTTTGTTGCAATAAATCCGTTGGCTGAATCGATTCTTGATCCAATAGTTCAATCAATAAATTTGTCTGAATTGCGGTCGTCAAACATCCTACTAAAAAACTCATGGCGCGTGTCAAATTATTTGTTGCCAGTACAACAGCAACGCACAGTTTGACTTCTGGATCAGCGGCTAAGTCTTCGATGTCTTTATTGGATAATAACTTCGGATCGCCTTTTTTTTCTAATATTAAATCGAGAAGAAAATTTTTTTTCATTTGTTTAAAATGAAAATCATCTGTTTTAATTTTTCCAATCGTATCAACTAAAAAACGCCTAATCTCAGTGTGACACACATTGCGTAACTTTCTTATCGATGGAATCAGAGTTAGCCAATTTGCTGCAGCAGGAGGTAATAAACAAAACAAAATGGAATAGTCACTATCAGTCTGCTTGAGTGATTTTTTTAATTCCTCAGGAAATTCAACACCTAGTAAATTTCGGGCAAATAAATCTATAAAATGATCACCTATGATTTCTGCCCGAGGTTGAGCAGTTTGATCTAGCCGTAATTTCTCGATTAACCCAGTCATTTCAGCTGAAAAATTAATATTTTTCAGCATCGCATGCAAATAAGGGACAATTCTTTTTTTGCGTATGGGAAGTGCTTCAGCATCTGGCAAGCTTAAAAAAGGCATTGCACCGGTGTAAAAAGGTATGAAATTATAAATGCGACGTGCTTTGTTTTCTGACGCTGGGGTGATTTCTTTTAATAATTTTGTCGCAGTTGTGGCTGGCATTTTATATGGAGACACGACGACTATATGTTTTCCTGGCACGACTCGTATACTCAGCATGTTGGATTGCGATGGGGTAAACATTTGCTGAAACCTTGTTTTGATCCAGTCAAAAAATAAATATTTAATTCGTCCAGCTGTCTTGCTCAAGCGTGAAAACATAAATCACAATCCTTTGTTGTATCAGTAAATTAATTGGAATATTATGGCCGCATTTTAAAGAGAATACATTCATAAAGGAATATAAAAATGGCTGGCGAAGTTAATTCAACTTTAGAAACTGAAAAATATATTATTCATTCTTCTCGGGTTCAAGAATTTAAAAAACCGATTGCAACACGTGCAGCATGGCTAGCCACATTTTTTTTAAGTGGTGTAGCAATCGTTCCGCTGACTGGAAAGTTAATTTTAAATTTAATCGATGGCATTGTGGATCCTGCTGCACGTAAAGCGGCTCTCGGAAATTTGTTGGGAATCACGGTTGCATTTCCTATTACGCTTTTGTTATCCGGCGTTTCCATTATTTTTCCTTCTTGGGTCGGCGGACGCTTCGCGCGCGGCATTGTTTTACCTATCATTCCTTTATATACCTTGAATATTGCTAAGCTACAAAAAAAGTGCCAGGAATTTCCCAAAGAATACGCTCATAAAGTAAAAGGTTTAAATGGAATTGAAATTGATAGTGCTGATATTCCACTTGAAAATAAAGATGAAAAAGTACAACGCTATAGAATAGTTTTTAATGCTGCGGCGGAAATGTATCAAATAGGATTGGATCAATATAAGCGTGAAAATGCCAAGTTGCAATGCAGTACCCGCGTATTTAATTATCCAGGTATTACTGAAAATAACCCCCCTGACTCTAGTGTCGATTTTGTCAATGCAGGTATTGCTGAAGTGTATGATCTTGCAAAAAAAATGAATTGGACAAATGCCGAACTTGAAAAAAATTTGCATTTATATGGTTATTGTTTTGGCGGCAGTATTGCTGTGCAAGTTGCTGCTTATTTTAAGGATAAGCATGGTGTTGATTTACTTGTTTTTATGGATCGTGCTTATTCCTCTTATTCGGCTGCCATGGCAGGCATGCTGCATTCAAAATTAGGTGTTCCACTTAATTTAGCGAATGTTATCGCGACGACTTTTTTATATGCGGGCGGTGATTTGGATGTGGATTCTATCCAGGCAATAAAAAAATGTAATCCGAATTGCATACACTATCTTAATGTGAATACTGAAAAATCTCACGGTACAGAAACCGTCATGGAGCAAATGAAACATGCTTTGGGAATTGGGGCGATGGAACATGGCGATGGGATTCTTTTGCCTGATGTGACTGTAGTAAAAACATTGGAACGAGAAAAAGTTCCTTATAGTCAGGAAACAAAAGCGATTTTAACTGCGCTAGAAATGAAAGGTCCTTGGGTGTATGCACCCGAAGGGATGGGGCATTTTGGTTCGATGGCAAATTTAACGCTTGACGCTGAGCGCAGGCAAGGGCGTGCTGCGTTGGATTATTATAAGAAAGTAGTTGAAGTGCATGATGAGAATTTAACAAGAAAATCGTCAATGCCAGGTTTGTCATCCTGAGCGCAGCGAAGGACCTCCAGATATAAGGAGATCCTTCACTTCGTTCAGGATGACACAAGGACTATTCTACTTGACAGTTAACCCACGTTGTTCCAACAACGGATCAATCGTAGGATTTTTTCCATAAAATTTATAAAACATCGTATCGTAATCTTGCATATGACCTTGTGACAAAATCATATCTCTAAACCGCTGGCCATTTTCACGCGTCAATCCATCGTGTTGCGTAAACCAGTCATAAGCATCATCCGCTAACATTTCCGTCCAAAGATACGCATAATAACCCGCTGCATAACCATTTGCCCAAATATGCAGGAAATAACTGGAACGATAACGCGTTGGCACATTAGGAAAATCACTGTGGGTTTTTTTCAGTGCGTCAATTTCAAATGTATCAACATTTTGTTTAGGCGCACTTTGTGGTAATTCATGCCATTGCAGATCAAGTTCTGATGCTGCTAACCGTTCGCCGATCTCATAACCTTGATTAAACGTAGCCGCATTTTTGATTTTTTTAACTAGTGCATCGGGGATAGGTTCGTGCGTTTTGTAATTTATCGCATAGTTTTTTAATACGGCAGGGTAGAGTGCCCAACGCTCATTAAATTGCGATGGAAATTCCACAAAATCGCGCGCCATATCGTTATTTGACATCGGATAATTTGCGTTAGCAAACAAGCCATGTAATGCGTGACCAAATTCATGAAACATTGTCGTCACATCATCGAAACTCAATAAAGCAGGTCTACCTTTAGCAGGCTTAGTGAAATTTGCGACATTATAAACGACAGGTTTTGTCCCAAGTAATTTCGACTGTTGCACAAACGTACTCATCCATGCTCCACCTGTTTTATTGTCGCGTTTGAAATAATCAAAATAAATAAGTCCTAACTCTGAACCATCTTGATCAAACACATCAAATACCCTGACATCCGGTTGATAAACAGGAATATCATGCCGTTCTTTAAATGTGACGCCATACAATTTATTTGCAGCATAGAAAACCCCATTTTGTAACACATTATTAAGTTCGAAATAAGGCTTCAATTCATTTTGATCCAAGTTATATTTTTTCTTGCGTATTTGCTCTGCATACAAATTCCAATCCCATGGTTTAAGATCGAAATGAGTTTTTTGATCGATGAGAGCTTGGATATCGTGCGATTCTTCCGCTGCCTTTTTGGTAACTGCGGGGGTCAGTTGACCCAAAAATTCGTGTACTGTTTTTGGATTTTTCGCCATCTGATCATAGAGAATATACGAAGCATAATCAGGATAACCTAACAATTTCGCTTTTTCAGCGCGGAGTTTCGCAAGTGTGGCGATGATGTCGCGAGTATCATTGGCATCGTTTTTTTCTGCGCGATTCCAAGAGCGATTAAATAATTTTTCGCGGATGGTGCGATCTGTTAGAGAGGTTAACAGTGGTTGTTGCGTTGTATTTTGCAAAGAAATGACATATTTTTTTTGATTAGATGTATTTAATGCAGCAATTTCATTTTCACTTAAACCATCAAGTTTTGTTTTATCTGTAATCGTTAACTCAGCAGCTTTTGTAGCAGCAACTAATTTTTGCTGAAATGCAGTTTCAAGTGTCGCCATTTCTTTGTTGAGCGTTCGCAATTTATTTTTATCAGCATCATTTAAATTCGCACCCGCATGAATAAACTGCATGTAATAAATCTTCAAAATTTGTTGTGCTTCTGAATCAAGTTTCAATTTCTCACGTTGATCGTAAATTGTTTTTACGCGCTGAAATAATTTCGGATTGAGATGAATTGCATCTTGATGCGCAGCTAGTCTTGGCGCTTCAATTGTTTGAACTTTATCGAGCAAATCATTCGTGTTCGCTTGCACGACACCTAAAAAAGTTTCTGAAACACGATCTAACATTCGACCGGATTTTTCCATGGCAACAATCGTATTCTCAAATGTCGGTGCAGCTTTATTATTTGCAATTACATTAATTTCGCTGAGGTGTTCTTGCATCGCTTTTTCATAAGCGGGTTGATAATCGGAATCTTTGATTTTATTAAATGGCGGCGCTTGTAATGGCAGTGTGCTCTCTGTCGCAAACGGATTAACAGAGGCTGTCTTCGCGATGCTTGCGTGATTGATGCCAAGCGTCAAACATGCAATTCCTAATACAAAATTTTTCATAGTGTTTTCCTGCTTATTTTGAGTGTGAAAATATACACCGACATTCCCAATGAGTAAAACAAAAATGACAAATTTGTAATCACATGAAAAGTTTTTTTTTGTTATTGTAGGTGCTGAACAGTGATTTTATATATCAGGATTTTTATATAAGGAGCGTGTATATGTTTAGAAAACCAGATCCCTCAGATTATGTCCCTCTCGCTGATCCAATTGATGAACCACAAAAAATTAAGCAAAAAACGTCAACACCACTTGAAGTAAAAACAGCAGAAAAACTGAGTTATGAAACGGATTTATCTGCGATTTTAACTCAAGCTACCATTAATGAACAAAATGCAGCTTCGCGTGCAAAAGCGATCGTCAAACAATTTAATGTAAACGTCACTGATCCCGTTATTGGAACTGCTCAGTTTCGTAGTGGCTATCGTCTGGAGCCTTACCAATTTATGCTAGCACATAAAAATAAAGTGCCTGAATTAGGTCTAGCATTGCGAGGCGAGCGCCTGGTTACATCCATTACGGGTCCTTATACAGAAGCAGGCGTGATACGTATCGTAAATCAAAATGACACTTATATTGAAGCACACGGAAGTCACGTAATAAATGTTCCGCAAGGAAAATTTGCAAAAGCCTGGTCCGGCAACACGCCGATGTTATTAAATGAAGGCACGCATGTTATTCATGATTCGTTATTTAAATTTAATAATCAATTTGTGGTGCAATCCGAAAATTATATTGAGCACGGTAATTTACATATTTTGCGCGTGCAACCAGGTCGATTCGCAAAAATCACGATTAATGGTAAAGCGCATTTATTAGAACCACGTGAAGAACCTTATGTGTTTGACACTGCGCTTTTTAGATTTGATCCGGAAAGAGATTATGTTGATCAACTTGAACCTTATATCCATCATGGAACAAGACATATTTTGCGCGTGCCAGCGGGATCTGTTGCAAAAGTATGGGTTGGAAATGAGGCCAGATTATTAGAGGCGCAAGTAGAACCTTATGTGTTTGATGATCCATTATTTCGTGTTGAAAAAACGAGGCAAGATAACAAGGATTTTTTATTTTGTAATACATCTACCAAATTAATTGAACACGGTTCGCAGAAACGCATTAATCCTGGCATTAATGAAGTGGCAATATTAAGTAATGGCGAATTTATTGATAAGCCGAAATTAGTGACAGATAGATATCTTTGGGTTGTCGATTTTTTAAATACAAGTATTCAAACACTGGAATTTCCCAGTGAAAAAACGAAGAAAGCGCGTCTGCGTGATGATAAAGATGCAAAAAGTGATGAGCTTTCATTTGATATTTTTACAACAAATGATTCGGTTAAAGTGGGAGTAAAATTATTAGTCGCAATTCAAATTGCCAATCCTACGCTTGCTATGAAACGCTTGGGCAGTGTGAAAGGTATTTTGGATCACATTGAAGCGGTCGTGACAACGGATATGGGAAAAGCTATTCAACAATGTTCATCCAAAGATTTTTTAAATTTTTATCAGAATAAACCGTTAGGTCGTGATGCAAAAATAGATACGGGAGAAGTATTAGGACCCGTTGTTGAAAATTATCAGGATACAGTCAAAAAACAATTGGCTCATGATTTGGAAGAATATGGCATTACGCTTATTCGCATGAATGTGCAAGAGTCTAAAATGTTGGATAAGACATTAGCTGACGAGATGGGAAAACAATCGTTGATTACAGCTAAAGCGAGTGCAGAAGGTGCCGCGATCCATCAGATTTGGATGAACAAACGAACTCAAGCGACACAAGAAGCGGAAGTTAATAAGATCAGCCAACAACGTGCAAATCAAGCGATTATCGATGCAGCCAATGCGGAGTTAGAGGCAGCTAAATTGAGAGGCCAGGCGAAATTAGTTGAAGCGGAGGCGATTAATAAAGCGGCAGCCATGCAAGGTGAATTATTTAATAAATATCCGCAACTTGCTGAGTTACGCGCAGCTGAAATTAGAGCAACAGCTTTAAGTAGGGCGAATTTTACGGTAACGTCAGTTGAGTTTGCAAATTTGGCAGGTGTAACGTTATTTGGGGGAAGTCGTCCGTCTGTTTTGGCTGCACAGAGTCAAGTTGCAGGCGCCGAAGTCGTTCAATTGCAAAAGTTGGCAAATGTATAATCGGAAGGGCATGCGTCATTGCGCAATCCTACCCACGTTCCGCGGACAAACTGCGGGACGTGGGAAGGAACTTATGCTAAGATTTGTTGAATTATTCTTACATAAAAAATTGGTTATCATGAAATTATCATTTACAACTCGAATCACGCTGGCATTACTCAGTTGTTTTTTCTTATTTAAGTCTTCAGTAACTCTCGCATCTGCTCGTCCAGAAAAACTCATCTATTCAAATGCCAATCAAACATTAGTTCTAAATATTTTTTTGAATCGTCATAACGCAAGCTATCTAACTAAATATGAGTTAAGAGATAAAAATAATAAGCTTCTCAACTCAGGACAATTTACAGGATGTACCTATGGCGGAATTATTAATAATATTAGTGAGTATCTAAAAGAAAGAAAATTTGTTGAGGCCACAGCAATTAAAAATGGTTTTGCTATTCACTCTCTCGCCGGCTGTGGCGGTGAAGTGTTTTGGCAATTAAATGTAGTCACACCGATTTGTACTGCATCAGCTCCAGCATCAAATGAAAATGGAGAAGCAATCAAAATTGGCAATGATCCAGGAAAAATCGCTTTTGGTTACATCAAAGGTGTTGGTGCAGCTCGAGAAGTAACAAGCGATTTTTTTACTTTAAGCGATGACGGACATATTTATCATTCTCAAAAAAACGCGAGTGTAAAATTACAGTGTAAATCATCTTAATTTAATGCGATAACCATAACTTTTAAAACGTCTTTTCCAATGTTGGTTTCAACATGCAATTCTTGCGGCGGATTTTTAGGAAAATAATAAGCTTTGTTTTTTTCAAACGTTAAAATTTCAGTGCGCCCCGTGTTGGTGACAAATTTTAGTTTTCCACTAGTTAAAGCGACAATTATTCTATCTTGATCATGCCGATGAAGTTGTAACGATTCTTTTTTGGTGGGATAAATTATTGTTTCCCAGACGGTGACTTTGCTATTTGTAAACTGCGGTATTCGATTGGTCTTTGCTGCATATGCTTGTGAAGCCAACATAAAAACAGACAAAATTAACAAAATAGTTTTTTTAAAAAGACTCATTTTAATATCCCTATGTCATGTTAGAATTGCGCTGATTATATCGGGCATCGGACGTGCGAGCAATCTCGCGGAGAGATGCTTTCAAAAAAACAAGGAGGTCTATTCGATGTCTTTTAGTCATGCTGTTAATGTATATGAAACTGTATATGAAATGGATACACTTATTTTTGAAGGTTGCGGGATACGCTTTCCTTCGATTGTGGGTGCGTTAATTGCTTTAAAAAAAATGCTTAGGCATTAAATTAGATACCAGCGAAGAAATTTTTGGATTTCACTTTCATCCAGCTCGTTTAGTGGATGTGTTTTTTTGGCATTTGGTAACTGATAATCATTTTATTTATGAAAGTTATCCTAACACAATTAAAATATTTGATGGCCGTATCGATTCATTTCGCTCACTTACGCTGATTGATCGCCAGGCCTTGTATATGAGTGGTGAACTTGCTACAGCGACTAAACTAGTCGAATTTAAAAAATCTCAAAGTGACAAAGCGCCTGTGGAACAAAAATCTGCGGATTTACCTTGTTCCTCCAAAAGCGCAATAATCAATGCTCGCACAGAAAAATATCTTAAGCTTATGGAAAATGATTTAGGCTTGGTAAGCTATTTGTTTCCTACCTATACTTTTAATCTTCTTATGATATATGAAGAAATTAAAACATGGAAAACGTATAAACAAGAGCATCGCGAATATTTTGTGCATTACAACGCTTTGCTTGACCAGCTTTGCGTGAAATCTACGTGGTCGTCTATTGATGTGTTAATCACAGGTTTGTCATTATCTAAAATACGTCACGATTTATTTTTATTATTGCGCGAACTTGCTGAAGAAGCTGCGTTATTTCCTGAAGCCACACCTACTCTTATTACTGATGTGATCATTGCCCACTTAAAAACAAATGAATATCACAAGTCAATTTCGTTGCTCAAGACTTTAGAAAACAGTGACAAGCTTCTAAAAATAGATCATCACCGAATTTTACAATTATTAAATCAAGATAAAAGTAATTCAGCAGAAAAGAAAAAATTAATTATTTTAATAGAACTGCATTATGAGCGTCTTTTAATGACATACCCGGGCGCATACGAAGCGTATCTTGCTGTGAAGTTTGGCGAATTGCTGCAAGCAAAAAATTATCTTAAAACGGCTGATATTGTTGAGAAAATGAAAGTTGCTATTCCTGCGGATCATTTGAAAAAAATTTACGATGCAGCTATGAGGCAATTTGACAGAGATGTTGAGCGGAGTAGTAAAGTACAAGAAATGTTTCCTGAAGAAAATTCAAAAAAAATTGCTATGAGGCAATGACGCGGCTCCTGCGTCATTGCGAGCCCAGCGCTTTTTGCTCTTCGAGACGCGCACTGCGTGCGCTCCTCAGGACTTTCCTACGTCCCGGGGGGGGGGGGGGGGGGGGGGCGGGGGGAATAAAATCAGACACGGGGCGCCCGCGCCCCCCCGCGCGCGCGGGGGGGGGAAGTGAAGAAAT